>NZ_JBEYIW010000011.1:0-224196 GCF_040636045.1 Rhodococcus sp. NPDC006774
GTCTCGACGGCCTGAGCCCGGTGCGATACCGAGCCCAGGCCCCCGCGGCCTAGGATTTCAATTAACGGTCCAACCTACGGGGTCCAGTGCAGTGCAATGGTCCATTGACGCGGGGCGGGTGGGGGTGCAGCGAGGAGCTAGGCCACGCGGGATTTGGTGCGCGGGATCCATTCGTACACGCCCGCCTCGGCTCCGTGGTGGAGGGAGAGGTCTATGGCGTCGAGGATTGCCTGTCGCGGTCCGGGTCGTCCCAGTTGCTTGGCACTGATGGCCAGGCGCACCACTCCATCGCGTCGGGCGGTGCGGCCTGCGCCGAGTACCAGTGCCTTGAACCACCAGGGCTCGGCTTTGAATCCTTCGCCGATTCCCCACACTCGGGCGCGGACGACGCCGTCCCGGTCGAGGTCGTGAATGCCGTTGAGTGCAGCCAGCATTCGGAAGCCCGCGTCGGGGAGGGCTTCGACGGCACCGGGTGAGGCGATCCAGCGCGGAGCGGCGAAGATTCGGGTGCGCAGGCCGGTCTGTTCCATGACGCGGTCCGCTGCCATCAGTCGCAGTCGGGCTTCGTGACGCGGCAGTGCGGAGAACTCGGAGCGTCGACGCTTCGTCGCGGCCTGGTCGTAGCCGTGCAGAACGATCGCGTCGCCGCCGTCGCGCCGCGCCCGCAGCCATTCCTGGGTCGGCACGTCCGCTGCGAGTCGGTATTTGTCCTTCAACCGAGGTGCGACGAGCAGCGACAGCGGGACGCCGCGTCCGTCGAGGATGCGCGCGAACTCGGCGGCATGCTCGTAGGTGTCGTTCTTGATTCCGCTCACCGACACGACCAGGCGTCCAGACATGACTCGAGCCTCGCACACCAGCGTGAACGAGGCTCGAAGTCGATGCAGACAGAAGCTAAACGGCCATCGTTTCCTTCGGCAGGATTTTGTCGATAGCGGCGAGCACCTCGGGTGCGTCCGGCTCGGTGCGCGGACGGAAGCGATCGGTGACGACGCCGTCGGGCGAGATCAGGAACTTCTCGAAGTTCCACTGGACGTCGCCGGCCTTGCCGTCGGCGTCCTCGGTCTTGGTCAATTCGGCGTACAGCGGGTGCCGGTTGTCACCGTTGACGTCGACCTTCTCGGTCATCGCGAACGTGACGCCGTACGTGGTGGAGCAGAACGTTTCGATTTCTTCGGCGGTGCCGGGCTCCTGGCCACCGAACTGGTTGCACGGCACGCCGACGACCGACAGGCCACTGGCCGCGTACTCGTTGGCGAGCTTCTCGAGCTTTTCGTACTGCGGGGTCAGTCCACACTTGGAGGCGACATTGACCACGAGGATGGCTCTTCCGGCGTACTCGTCGAGCGAGGTGGGCGCACCACCCAGGGTGTTGATGCCGATGTTCTGAACTTCAGTCATCACCCGAACTTACCTGTGAGTACCGACAGAATGGAACCGACGTACAAAAGCAAGTACGACCCCGCTGGTGGCGGGGTCGTACTTGCGTTTTCCGAACCGGGCGACGGGGGGATGCGCGGCGCCCGGCAGGCACTACGCCTTGGCGGCGTGCTTTTCGATGATGACCTGCTTGTCTGCAGGCCGGTCGTCCTCGGGGAGGTGGTCGTCGACCATGGTCTCCTCGTCGAACGGCAGGTTTCCGTCGAGGACGGTGTTGACCCGGTCCTTGTCGATCGTCTTGGTCCAGGTGCCGACCAGCAGGGTGGCGACGGCGTTACCCGAGAAGTTGGTCACTGCGCGGGCCTCGGACATGAAGCGGTCGATGCCGATGATCAGGCCGACTCCGTCGAGCAGCTCGGGACGATGGCTCTGCAAGCCACCGGCCAGCGTGGCCAGGCCGGCTCCGGAGACTCCGGCTGCGCCCTTCGAGGCGATGATCATGAACAGCAACAGCGAGAACTGCTCGGGGAGCGAGAGCGGCAGGTTCATCGCGTCGGCGATGAAGATCGAGGCCATCGTCAGGTAGATCGCGGTGCCGTCGAGGTTGAACGAGTATCCGGTGGGGACGACGATGCCGACGGTGGTGCGCTCGACGCCGACGTGCTCCATCTTGGCGATCAGACGCGGCAGGGCCGACTCGGAGGAGCTGGTGGCGACGATGAGCAGGTATTCACGGGCCAAGTACTTGACCAGTTTGAAGATCGAGAACCCGGAAACGAACTTGAGGATCAGGCCCAGGAAGAAAAAGACGAAGATGAAACAGGTGATGTAGAAGGCCAGCATCAGGGTGCCGAGCTGCACGACGGCATTCCAGCCGGTTGCGCCAACAACGCCGGCGATGGCACCGAAGGCACCGATCGGAGCGACCCACAGGATCATGGTCAGAACGCGGAAAACGAGCTTCTGTACAGCGCCGATGCCCTTGATGATGCCCTCGCCGCTCTTGCCCATGGCCTGCAGCGCGAAACCGACAAGGATGGCGACGAACAGCGTCTGGAGCACCGAACCTGCCGTCAACGCGGACACCAAGGTCTCAGGGATGATTCCTGCAATGAAGTCCATGGTCCCGCCTGCACCCTCGGCCTGGTCCACGTACTTGTCGACTGCGCCGGAGCTTGGGATGTTCAGCCCCGTACCCGGTTGAATCAGGTTGCCGACAACCATGCCGATACCCAGAGCGATGGTCGACATCGCGATGAAGTAGCCGAGAGCAAGGCCACCGACCTTGCCGACACTGGCCGCAGCTCGCACCGCACCGATGCCGAGGACGATCGTGCAGAAGATGACCGGGCTGATCATCATCTTGATCAGGCTGATGAACAGCGTGCCGAGCACCGCGAGTTCCTTGCCGACACCCGGAGCGGCCAGTCCTACGATGACGCCGGCGACGACGGCGATGATCACGGCGATGTAGAGCCAGTGGGTCTTGTCGCGCTTCTTCTTGGGCTCGGTGGGCGGATTGTCGAACCGCTCCGCATCGATGGTTGTCATGAATGTTCCTTCTGGGTTCCGGTGAAGCGCGAGTCGAACTGCGGACTTCGTGACTACTGGGAGTGGAGTGAGGTGGATCACCCCTGCTGAGAGATGATGTTGCTGCACCGGGTGACAGGAGTCACCTATACGTTCATTTCGTTCACGTCCGATGTATTGCACGAAGGGATTGCGTTGTCCTCGAAGCGCCCACTGAGCGTCGCCGGCCAGGTGTTGGTGCTGCAGCTCGTCGTCATGGCGGTCGTCGTGTTCGCCGGCGGCATCCTGACGGTGCTCAACGAACGGTCCAACAGCGACGACGCCACCCGCCGCGAAGTCACGGCGATCGCGGTGAGCATCGCCAACGAACCGTCGACGCCCATTGCGATCGAGTCCGACGACCCGACGTCACGTCTGCAGCCGGAAACGGAGAAGATTCGTCAGGTCACGGGTGTCGATTTCATCGTCGTCATGGCACCGGATCGCACCCGATTCACGCACACCACCGTCGACCTGATCGGTAAGCCGTTCAGCGGCAATATCGACCGCGCCTTGCTGGGCGAGACGTTCACCGAGACGTACGTGGGTTCTCTCGGCCCGTCGATCCGGTCGGTCACGCCGGTCACCGATTCCTCGGGCGAGATCGTCGGCCTCGTCTCGGCGGGCGTCACTCGCCAGAAGATCAGTGATCAGTTCTTCCAAGGCCTGCCGCTCATCATCGCGGTCGTGCTCGCCGCCTTCGTCGTCGCCGCAGCGGGATCGACGTTGCTCAGCCGTCGGCTCCGGCGTCAGACACTGGGAATGGCACCGGCGGAACTGCGCACCATGTACGAGCATCACGACGCCGTCCTGCACTCGATCGGCGAGGGACTGTTGGTGTTCGGCCGCGGGGACGAGGCGGAGTTGGTCAACGACGAGGCCCGACGCCTCCTCGATCTACCGGAGGGCCCGGTCTCCTTCGAGTCGTTGCCGGAGTCGATGCAGCAGATGGACACCGGCATCGTGCGTGGCGAATTGCATCTGACGAAGGATCGCGTACTCGTCGTCAATCAGGATCCGGTGATGTGGGAGGGCCGACGCCTGGGCAATGTGCTGACGATTCGTGATCAGACCGAATTGCGTTCGTTGATGGGTGAACTGGACTCGGTGCGCAGTTTCGCGGAGTCGCTGCGTTCGCAGGCTCACGAGTCGGCGAACAGGCTGCACACCGTCATCACGATGGTCGAGCTCGGCCGACCCGAGGAGGCCGTCGAGTTCGCGACGGCCGATCTGGAACTCTCGCAGGCGCTCATCGACCGTCTGATGAACGCGGTCAGCGAACCGGCACTCGCTGCGCTGCTGCTGGGCAAGGTCAGTCAGGCCGCCGAGCAGGGCGTGGAGCTGACGATCACCGACGACACAGCGATGGAGCACGAGGGTGTGCTCACTGCGCGTGAATTGGTCACGCTGGTAGGCAATCTGATAGACAATGCCATCGATGCCTCGAAAGAATCCGACCAGCCGTGGGTCGAAGTGACGGTCCGCGACGCCGATGGTGAACTCGTCGTCAGGGTCGCCGACAGTGGTCCCGGAATGCCGCCGGAGACGCTCAAAGCCGCTCTGCGGCGAGGCTACTCGACCAAGTCCGGCTCACGCGGCCTCGGCCTCGCCCTGGTGACACAGGTGATCGGTCGCCATCGCGGCACCTTGACCTCGGAAGTGACGTACGGGTCGGTCATGGTTGCCACCATCCCTGGATCGGCGTCATGATCCGCGTCCTGATCGTCGACGACGAACCACTGATCGCCGAGGCACACAAGACGTACGTCGAGCGCACCCCGGGCTTCGAGGTGGCCGGGGTGGCGCACACCGGAGCGTCGGCCATGCGTTTCGCCAGCACCGAAGCCGTCGATCTGGTGTTGCTCGACATCGGTCTGCCCGACGCGAGCGGCATCGACGTGGCAGCAGCTCTCGGCGGTCTACGGCCGAGTCCCGACGTCATCGCCATCACCTCCGAGCGGGATCTGTCGGTGGTGCGTTCGGCAGTGGCGCACGGCATCGTGCTGTATCTGCTCAAGCCCTTCACGTTCGCCGCGTTCCGCGACAAGCTCGAGCGCTATCGCGAATTCCACGCTGCGTTGCCGGCCGGGGAGAACGCGTCGAGTCAACGCGACATCGACCGCGCCATGGCGCATCTACGGACGGCCGACGAACGCGTCTCGACACCCAAGGGTATTGCCCCGCAGACGATGGACGGCATCACCGCGAGCATCAAGGAAGCGACCGACGGACTCAACGCGTCCGAGGCCGCCAAGGTCGTCGGGGTCTCCCGAGTGACGGCCTGGCGCTACCTCGAGCGACTGGCCGACGACGGCCTGGTCACCCGGCACACCGAATACGGCAAAGCCGGGCGACCGCAGGTCCGTTACATGTGGCGTTAGAGCGGCGCCGCCGCACCGGTCTTCTCGACGATCCACGCGTACTCGAAGGCCGCTTCCTTCCACTTCTCGTAGCGTCCGCTCACTCCCCCGTGTCCGGCGCTCATTTCGGTCTTGAGCAACAGGTCCGAGTCACCGGTCTTCGTTGCCCGCAGTGCAGCAACCCATTTCGCGGGCTCGACGTAGAGTACGCGAGTGTCGTTGATGGACGTGATCGCCAGGATCGACGGGTAGTCCTTGGCTTCGACGTTCTCGTAGGGGCTGTACGACTTCATGTAGTCGTACACCTCCTTGTCGGCCAACGGGTTTCCCCATTCGTCCCATTCGATGACCGTCAACGGCAGTGACGGATCGAGGATGGAGGTGAGCGGATCGACGAACGGAACGTTGGCGAGGATGCCGTTGAACAGCTCCGGAGCGAGGTTGGCCACCGCGCCCATCAGCAGTCCGCCCGCGCTGCCGCCGTCGGCGACGAGGTGCTTCGGCGAGGTGCGTCCGGTGTCGATGAGATGCTGTGCGGCAGCGATGAAGTCGGTGAAGGTGTTCTTCTTCTTCAGCGTCTTGCCGTTGTCGTACCAGTGCCGACCCATTTCGCCGCCGCCGCGAACATGTGCGACGACGAAGACGATGCCACGATCGAGGAGCGAGAGCCGCGCCACCGAGAACGACGGGTCCATCGACGCCTCGTAGGATCCGTAGCCGTACAGCAGCGTCGGCGCAGGGCCGTCGGGCACGTCCTTGCGCGCGATGACCGACAGCGGAATCTGCGTGCCGTCCGGCGCGGTGGCCCATTCGCGATGCTGCACATAGTCACCGGCATCGAACTTGCCCAGAACCGGCTGTGATTTGCGGAGCAGCAGTTCGCCACTGGCGATGTCGAGGTCGTAGACCTGGCCGGGAGTGATGAACGAGGTGTACACCATCCGCAGCAACGGCTGATCCCACTCGGGGTTCGAGCCGGCTCCTACCGAATAGAGCTCCTCGTCGAACTCGAGCTCGCGGTATTCGCCGTATCCCTCGTCGGTCAGCGGCCAGATCGCCATGCGGGTCAACGCTTCTCGTCGGTACGTGAAGATCAGGTGGCCGGCGAAGGCGTCGATGTCCTCGACGCGGACGTCGTCGCGATGCGGAACCAGAGTGCGCTGATCGAGTGGGTCCGAGACCGGTGCCTCGGCGAGCAGGAAGTTCTCGGCCTTGTCCCCCTCGGTGCCCCACCCGTTCACCGAGCCGTTGTGGGTGATGAGGAATCGATCCTCACCGGCCACGACGGCATGTTCGATGCTGTATTCGACGCCGTCCGTGCGCGGGAGCACGACGCGGAACTCACCCTCGGGATCGGTGGATTCCAGAACGAGGCATTCGGAGGTGATCTTCGAGCCGACCCAGATCATCAGGTACTTCTCGCTGCGGGTGGAACCGAAGCCGACCCAGTAGCTCTCGTCGGGTTCGTGGAAGACCTTGACGTCCCCGGACTTGCCGAGCGTGTGCCGCCAGACGGTGTCGGGACGCCAGGATTCGTCGACCGTCAGGTAGAACACGTGGGTGGCGTCGGCCGTCCAGGTGGCCCCGGGCGCGACGTTCTCGATGGTGTCGGCGAGCATCTCGCCGGTCTCGAGGTTCTTGAAGCGCAGTGTGTAGCGCTCGTCGCCCTCGGTGTCGGTGGAATAGGCCAGCAGCGTGCCGTCGAGGCTGATGGAGAACGCGCCGAGGGAGAAGAAGTCGTGTCCCTTCGCTTCTTCGTTGGCGTCGAGCAGGATCTGCTCACCGGGGACATCCACGTCGGACGACAGCGTCGGCGGAGTCCAGTCGTCGGGAGAGTCGACGGGGCAACGGCATTGGAGACCGTACGACTTGCCCTCGACGGTGCGCGAGTAGTACCACCACTGCCCCATGCGCGTCGGCACGGACAGGTCGGTCTCCTGGGTTCGCGACTTGATCTCGTCGAAGATCTTGCCGCGCAACGACTCCAGGCCTGCGGTCTGCTGCTCGGTGTAGGCGTTCTCGGCTTCGAGGTAGGCGATCACCTCGGGATCTTCCTTGGCGCGCAACCACTCGTAGTTGTCGATGAAGGTGTCGCCGTGATGGGTGCGCTCGAGTGGCACCTTCTTGGCAACGGGTGGGGTGATCGTCATGGCGTGACCCAATCGTCGAAGTTCAGGCCCGAGATGCGCTCGTAGGCCTCGATGTAGCGGCTGCGTGTGGCTGCGACGATGTCGTCGGGCAACGGTGGTGGCGGGGTGTCGGAGTTGCGGTCCCAGCCGGATTCGCCCGTCAGCCAGTCGCGGACGAACTGCTTGTCGAAGCTGGGCTGGACGCGACCTTCCTCATAGGAATCGGCAGGCCAGTAGCGCGAGGAATCAGGGGTGAGCACCTCGTCGGCGAGCACGAGGTTGCCGTCTGCGTCGGTACCGAACTCGAACTTCGTGTCGGCGAGGATGATTCCGCGTTCCAGAGCGAAGTTGGCAGCGCGTGTGTAGATCTCGATGGTGTCCTCGCGCAGCTTGAAGGCGAGTTCGGCACCGATCTTCTCGACGACCTGATCGAAGGTGATGTTCTCGTCGTGGTCGCCGAGCTCGGCCTTGGACGCGGGCGTGAAGATCGCCTGGCCGAGCTTGCTGGATTCGATCAGCCCCGGCGGGAGTTCGACGCCGCACACCTTTCCGGTCGCGTTGTAATCCGACAGACCCGAACCGGTGAGGTAGCCGCGTGCGACGCATTCGATCGGCACCATGTTCAGCTTCTTCACCACGAGGGCGCGGCCGAGCAGTTCGGCGGGAATGCGTTCGTCGAGCGGATCACCGGCCAGGTGGTTGACGCCGCCGAGCTCCTCGAAGAAGAACACGCTCATGGCCGTCAACACGCGTCCCTTGTCCGGGATCGGGGTGTCGAGGATGTGGTCGTAGGCCGAGATTCGGTCGCTCGCGACGAGCAACAGATGCGCGTCGTCGATCGTGTAGAGATCGCGGACCTTGCCGCCGGCCAGATGCTCGTAGCTACTCAGTGATGGTCGCACGGTGTTCAACACTATCTGGGCCGGTGGCGGCGGGGGTGCCGGCAGGCATCAGACTGGTAGCCGTGGCAACGAACAACACGACGTCGGCTGTCGGATTCCGCTCCGAACGCGGGCCGATACTGATTGCGTTGATGCTCAGCACGTCTCTGGTCGCCCTCGACGCGACCATCATCGCGACCGCGGTGCTGTCCATCGTCGACGACCTGGGCGGGTTCACGCAGTTTCCGTGGCTGTTCTCCATCTATCTTCTGGCGCAGGCAGTATCGGTGCCGCTGTACGGAAAACTGGCCGACCTGTTCGGCCGCAAGAAGATCATGCTGTTCGGCATCGCGGTGTTTCTGCTCGGCTCGATACTCTGCGGCCTGGCCTGGAGCATGCCCGCCCTGATCGCCTTCCGGGCAGTCCAGGGTCTCGGTGCCGGTGCCGTGCAGCCGATGGCCATCACCATCGCCGGCGATATCTACACCCTGGCCGAGCGCGCCAAGGTGCAGGGCTACCTCGCCAGCGTGTGGGCGATGTCCTCGGTACTCGGCCCGGCCCTCGGCGGTATCTTCTCCGAGTTCCTGACGTGGCGTTGGATCTTCTTCGTCAACATTCCGCTGTGCGCGCTGGCCGCGGTGATGCTGTGGCGCAAGTTCGACGAGGGAGCCGTGGAACGCACCAAGCCCAAGATCGACTACCTCGGTGCCGGTCTGCTGACGGTGGGCGCGGCGATGGTGCTGCTCGGGCTGCTCGAGGGCGGACAGTCCTGGGCGTGGAACTCCCCCGTCAGCATCGCCATCTTCGTCGCCGGACTCTCGCTGCTCGCCGCTTTCGCAGTGGTTCAGACCAGAGTCGAAGAGCCGATCCTGCCGTTGTGGGTGTTCACGCGTCGAGTCCTGGTGGTCAGCAGTTTCATCTCGCTGCTCGTCGGTGCGTTGATCCTCGGCCTGACGTCCTACGTTCCGACGTTCGTGCAGGGCGTGCTCGGCACCGGCGCGATCGTCGCAGGCTTCGCACTGTCCACCCTCACACTCGGCTGGCCCATCGCGGCCTCCCTCTCCGGGCGGGTGTACCTCCGGTTCGGTTTCCGCACCACCGCGCTGATCGGTGCCTCCATCGCGGTCGTCGGAGCGGCATTCGCCGCTGGCCTCGGTTCCGGTTCCCAGGTATGGCAGGTGGGGGCGGTGTGCTTCGTGATCGGCCTCGGTATGGGCCTGATCGCGAGCCCCACCCTCATCGCAGCCCAGTCGAGCGTCGAATGGTCCGAGCGCGGCGTCGCCACCTCGACCAACATGTTCGCCCGCTCCATCGGCAGCGCAGTCGGGGTCGCGGTGTTCGGTGCGATCGTCAACTCACGCATCTCCGACGACCCGAGTCCCGAACAACTGTCCGACGCCATCCACCCGGTCTTTCTGGGTGTCCTGGCGGCAGCGGCGGTGATGGCCGTCGCGGCACTGTTCATGCCCAAGCGTGCCGCGGAACCGACCCGATAGCGTTCCCTTCGGTAGTTTTTCTGCATGGCCCTCATTCATCGCGCGACGCTCGTTCCATCGAAACTGGACGCCATCGCGGCGTGGATTCCGACGCAACCCTGGTGGGATGGATCGGAGGCCGAAGAACTGGACGCTGTGGCTGCGTATCGATTCGACGACCCCGACGGCGAGGTCGGTATCGAGACACATCTCCTGCGTTCGTCGTCGGGCACCGTGTTACAGGTGCCACTCACCTACCGCAGTGCACCGCTGCCCGGGGCAGACGCATATCTCGTTGCCACGATGGAACATTCGGTCCTGGGGAAGCGCTGGGTGTACGACGGCGTCGGCGATCCGGTGTTCGTGGCGGTCACCATCGCGGCCATCGTCGAGGGCGCTCATCAGGCCGAGCTGGTGGTGCAGTCGGCCGACGGTTCTCGATCGGTGCGCGAATCCACCACCCAGGTGTGGGGTACCGGCGGGCGGGCGTCGACGTCACCTCGACTACATGTCCGCCGCGTGATCGATTCCGTGCCGACCGAGCTCCCACATCTTCTGGGTACCTGGCAGGGTCAGGACGAGCCGATCGTGCTGGTGGAGTTGCGAAACTAGTCCACCGAACCCGCGAACCAATGCACCGGAGACGTCACGGAAACGTCGACGGCGGTTCCGGGGGCGAATCGGTCCGCGGTTCGGGCGATGGCTCGAAGCCGCAGCCCGGTACCACTGTGCCGCAGGGTCACCGAGGATTCGGGGCCGGTGAAGAACTCGTGCTCGACGACGAATGCGCCGTCCTCGCGCTCCGAGACCGAAAGCTGCTCGGGACGAAGCAACGCCTGCCCGTTTCCCGTCGCCCGGGTGGTGGATTCGAGACGCCCGAGGACGGTGTCGACGTGGCCGCCCTGTGCTACAGCGTCTATGAAGTAGGCGTCGCCGACGAACCGCGCGACGGCTGGTGTGGCGGGTCGCTCGTACACCTCACGCGGAGTGTCGATCTGGGCACAGCGACCACCCAGCAACACGGCGACCCGATCGGCTGTTCCGAGCGCCTCGGCTCGGTCGTGGGTGACGAGGATCGACGCGGTCTTGCTGGACTGCAACAACTCTCGCACGTCCTGCCGGATCGAGGTACGCAGCCCCGCGTCGAGGGCGGCGAACGGCTCGTCCATCAACACCACCGACGGAGCCGGTGCGAGCGCACGTGCCAACGCGATGCGCTGCTGCTGACCGCCCGAGAGTTCGCTGGGCTTCACCCCGCCTGCATCCGGTAGTCCGACCAGCTCGAGCATCTCGTCGACGCGTCGGGTGCGCTCTGCGTGCCCGGACAGGTAGGGCCGCAGAAACCCTGTACGCAAACCGAATTCGATGTTCCTGCGTACCGTCAGGTGTGGAAACAATCCACCTTCCTGCGGCATCAGCCCTATCCCTCGCTTCTCCGGCGGCACCTGAATCTGCCCGGCAACCGAGATGTCCCGCCCGTCGGAGGTGATGCGGCCCGCGTCGATGCGGTGCAGTCCCGCAATGGATCGCAACAGGGTCGTCTTGCCGCAACCGGAGGGGCCGAGGACGGCAAGCATCTCGCCGTCACCGAGGTCGAGATCGATCCCGTGCAGCACCGCCGTACTGCCGTACGAGGCAACGAGACCGGAAATCACCATGCTCATGGCAGTGCTACTCGCTTCCGCGTCGTGCGCCCCAACGCTCGTGTCAGAACGACCGTCGGGACCACCGAGATCAGGATCAGGGCCAGGGCGTAGGGAGCCGCCTCGCCGTATCGGAACGCCTCGGTCGTGGACCACAGCGTGGTCGCGAGCGTGTCGACTCCCCGAGGGCGCAGCATCAACGTCGCAGGTAGTTCCTTGGCGACGGTCAGGAAGACCAGCGCGGCCCCGGCGGCGATGCCGGGTACGGCGATCGGAATGGTCACTCGGAGGTCGGTGCGCAACCGGCCCGCGCCCAGGGTCCGTGAGACATCCTCGAGGACAACGGGAGTGGCGTCGACGACCGCCCTCGTACTGCCGACGGCCAACGGCAGGAACAGCACCACGTACGCCAGCACCAGCAGAACCGCCGTCTGATAGAACGACGGCAGAAACCTGATACCGAGAAAGACCGTGGCGAGCCCGACGGTGATACCCGGTAGTCCGTGCGCGATGTAGGTGGACAACTCGGCACCGCGGGCGGCCCTCGACGTGGATCGGGCCGCGAACAGCGCGACCGGCAACGCGAGCAAGGCCACCACAAGAGCGGCCGTCGCGGAGTACTGGACGGTCTTGGCCGTGACGGCCAGTACGTCCGCCCAGTCGACGGTGAAGCGCAACGATCGACTCAGCCACCGCGCCAGGGCCAGAATCGGTACCAGCACCGAAACACCGAGAGCAGCAACGACAACGGCCAGAGCAGGCACACGCCACCGGCCCAGAACCACAGGCTCGGCCATCCGGTCGGTTCCCGATCCCACCCTCGCCGTGGCACCGCGTCGGGCACGCCGTTCGAGGAGGGTGAGCACCAACGCGCCCACCACGAGCACCAGCCCGAGGACTGCGGCCGCGGTGCGATCGAGTCCCCCGCGGTACGCGCTGTAGATGCCGAGCGTGAAGGCGTCGTATCGCATCAGAGCAACCGCCCCGAAGTCACTGATGGTGTACAGCGCGACCAGAAGTGCGCCCGCCGCCGCGGCCGGAACGACGCGACGGCACTCGACGGTCAGCGCCGTGCGTACAGCGCCTCGACCGAGGGTTCGCGAGACCTCGGCCAACGAAGGGTCCGCGGTGGCGAACGCCGCCGACACCGGCAGCATCACCAGCGGGAAGCAGGACAACGTGAGCACCAGCGCTGCACCGGAAAAGCCGGCCAGCGAGGGGAATTCGGCGATCCACAGGTACCCGGAGACGTAGGACGGGATGGCGAGTGGGGCTGCGAGGACCATCGCGAAGAAGCGTCGCCCCGGTAGATCGGTACGGACGGTCAACCACGCCAGCAGCGTCCCGACCACCACCGACGCGACGAGCACGGTGAGAGTCAGTGTTGCCGTACGGACGGCGAGATCGAGTGTGCGTTGCCGCAGGAGCAGACGCAGAACCTTCTCGGTCCCTCCGTCGAACGCTCGAACGAACAGGTACACCAAGGGTGTCAGCGTCAGCGCTCCCACGCACAACGCGGTCGTCCCGAGAACGGGACGACCGCCGAAGTGGCGCCGCCGAAGCGGCTGGAGTGCAGACACGAGCACCGACTAGATGATTCCGACGTCGGTGAGGAGGGTCTGGGTGGCCTCGAGAGACGAGAGCCGGCCCAGATCGAGATCGGTCGAGCCCAGCTCGGACAGCGGCGGCAGGTCGTAGTCGGAGGTGACTCCATCGATGACGGGGTATTCGGCTGTCTCGTTCGCGAAGTAGGTCTGCGATTCGGTCGAGAGCAACTCGCGCACGAAATCGAATGCCGCTTCCTGGTTGTCCGAGGCAGCGAGCACACCGGCACCGGCGACGTTGATCAGCGCGCCGGGGTCGCCGGGCTCGAAGTAGTGCAGCTCGACCGGGGCATCGGCACCGTTCTCGTCCTTGAAGGGGTACCAGTAGTAGTGGTTGAGCAGGCCGGTGGCGACCTGTCCGTCGTTGACGGCGGTCAGCAGCGGACCGTTGCCCTCGAAGGCGACCGGCTCGTTGGCGACGAATCCTTCGAGCCAGGTGCGAGCACCGTCCTCGCCGCGCTGCACCCGCAGAGCGGTGACGAAGGCCTGGAACGACGCGTTGGTCGGTGCGTAGCCGATCTGTCCGCGCCAGCGCGGGTCGAGCAGTCCGTCGATACCGGTGGGCAGGTCTGCTGCCTGCACCGAATCGGAGTTGTAGGCCAACACGCGGGCCCGCGCGGAGGTGGCGACCCAGGTGCCGTCGGTCCCGCGGTACTGCTCGGGAACGAGGGAGAGGATGTCCTCGGGCAGCGGTGCGAGAGCGCCCGCTTCGTCCAGGGCACCGAGTGCGCCTGCGTCCTGACCGTAGAAGACGTCGGCCGGGGTCGCGTCGCCCTCTTCGAGGATCTTTGCGGCCTGTGCGTTGGTGTTGCCCGAGTAGTCGACCTCGATATCGCCACCGATTCGCTCGATCAGCGGGTCGACGAGCTCTTCACCGCGGCCGGAGTACACCACGAGTGCGGACTCCGAGGTGGCGGACTCGGAAGTGGACGTGCCTTCGTCGGACGAGCCGTCCGAGCTGCATGAGACGAGACCGAGGGCGAGGGTTGCGCTGAACGAGAGCAGCGCCAGACGGCGAACGGTGAACACGGTTCTCCTGACGAAAACGGGTCATTCGGACAATTCGATGAAAGTACACCACAAAGGTGAGGCTCAGCTACTTTCCCTCCGGGATTGAACGGCCGGACGCTCGGGCACTCCCACTCCATGACTTCTCGTGTACTCGTCACCGGTGCGAGCATCGCCGGTCCCACCGCGGCGTTCTGGTTGGACCGAGCCGGCTTCGAGGTCACCGTCCTCGAACGCTCACCGCAACTGCGACTCGGCGGCCAGAACATCGACGTTCGCGGCTCCGGCCGCGAGGTGCTGCGTCGCATGGGTCTGGACGCGACCCTCCTCGCGAACGGCACCACCGAGAAGGGCACCCGATTCGTCGACGACGCCGACGCCACCATCGCGGCCTTCCCGGCCGGCGACGGAACCCACGACGGACCGACGGCGGAGTTGGAGATTCTGCGCGGTGAGTTCGCGCGGATCCTCGTCGAATCCGCCGGACCACGAACCGAATACCGCTACGGCGATCGCGTCGTCGGCGTGGCCCAGGATGACGACGGAGTCGATGTGACGTTCGCGTCGGGACCGTCCGAGCGGTTCGATCTGGTTCTCTTCGCCGACGGAATCCGCTCCAGCAGCAGGGAACTGGTCTTCGCCGGGGAGGCCGAGACCACACCCGTCGGCCTGTACACCGCCTACGGCGTGCTGCCGAAGGGACCGAGCGACGACGGGTGGTGGCGTTGGTTCAACGCCCCCGGATCTCGCGTGGCGAATCTACGACCGGACAACCTCGGCACGACGCGATTCAGCCTGTCCTGGGTCTCCGACGACAGCGGCTACGAGGGCGCGTCCACCGAACGCGTCGTCGCCGCCATGCGTTCGACGTTCGCCGACGTCGGTTGGGAAGTGCCCCGGATCCTGGACTCGCTGGGACCGGACTCGGAACTGTACGTCGACTATCTGGCGCAGGTGAAGGCCCCGCGCTGGTCCGACGGCAGAATCGGCATGCTCGGCGATGCCGCCTGGTGCGCAACGCCGTTGAGCGGCATGGGCACCACGCTGTCGGTCACCGGCGCGTACGTTCTCGCCGGCGAGCTCGCGCGAGCGAGTGATCATCGCGCCGGGTTCGAGGCCTTCGAGGCGCGTATGCGTCCGTTCGTCGAGCAGGCTCAGAAACTCCCACCCGGTGTGCCTCGCGTCGCGCATCCGAAGACCTCGGCGGGAGTGGCGGCGTTCCGCACCGTACTTCGCCTGGCCGGATCGAAGCCCGTACAAGCCGTGACCAGCAAATTCCTCGGCCCCGACGCAGCGACACTGGAGCTGCCGGACTACGAGTTCGACAACGCCGGCTAGAGCCCTACCCGCTCGAGCAGCGCATCGAATGCCTCGCTGGCTTCCTGCTCGGAGCGGCCGGATTCGATGACGCCGTTGTACACCGCCAGCGCCTCCTCCTGGTACTGCTTGTATTTCTCGAGCCACTTCTCGGAGTCGGCGCGCCAGTATCCGATGATGTCGAAGTACGCGATGTCGTAGCCCAATTCCTTGCGGAAGTACTTGCGCACCCGACGTGAGGACGACGCCTCGCCGGCGAACCACACGTACCCGCGTCCCTCCGGTAACGGATACGCCAATGCTGCATCGTCGAGAACGCTTGCGCTGTCGCCGTTTCCGGATCCGATGCGCCAGTCGAACGTGACGTCGGCCTGGGTCTCGAAGGATTGGATGTCGCCGCGTTCGAGAACCTCGACGATCGCGTGGGCCTTGGCCCCCGCCGGCAACTGTTCGACGAGTCGGCCGAGCGCGGGCAACCCGGTCATGTCCGCGATCAACAGCAGCCATTCCACGTCGGCGGGCGGTGAATACCAGGATCGTGGACGGGTGAACAGCACCGTCTGCCCCGGGACGGCCTGTTGAGCCCAGGTGGATGCGACACCGCCTTCGTGCGCGAAGAAGTCGATGGTCAGCTCACCGCGCTCCGGGTCGAGACGACGAACGGTGTAGTTGCGGCCTTCGGGGGCATCGTCGAGACCGTGGAACCACCAGAACCCGTCGACCTCGGTCATCGGCGGCGGGATCACCTCGCCTGCCCTGGGGAAATAGACTCCGACGCATTCGTCGGGCACCCCGAGCGTGCGGTAGCAGGCGACGTGCTCGCCGCCGAAGGTCACACGCACCATGTGCACCGTGAGTCGTTCCACCGCAACGACATCGGCGTAGTAGTAACCACGCGGTTGTTCGTTCATCTCGATCCTCGATGCATATCTCGTCGTAACTCTTGCGAGAACGTTCAGGCCGCCTGGGCGGCCACTCTCCCCCGATTCTAAACTAAGGCTTGCCTAGCCTGCGACCGACCACCTTGGGGATCACCAACGGCGTGTGCGATTCCGGATCGTCGATGATGCGGCACGGCAGCCCGAAGACCGCCTCGACCAACTCGGCGGTGACGACGTCGGCGGGCGCGCCCTCGGTGACCACTGCGCCGTCCTTCATCGCGATGATGTGATCGGCGTACCGGCAGGCGTGATTGAGGTCGTGCAACACGGCGACGAGAGTACGGCCGTTCTCGCGGTTCAGCGTGGCCAGCAGGTCGAGAAGCTCGATCTGGTGGGCGATGTCGAGGAAGGTCGTCGGCTCGTCCAGCAGCAACAGCGGCGTCTGCTGCGCGAGAACCATTGCCACCCAGACGCGTTGCTGCTGACCGCCGGACAGTTCGTCCACCGGACGGGCGGACAGCGACGTCACTCCGGTGGCGTTCATGGCCTCGATCACCGCAGCCTCGTCCGTCGTCGACCACTGCCGGATCAGCTTCTGATGCGGATAACGGCCCCGCGCAACGAGATCGGCCACCGAGATACCGTCGGGCGCGATGGAGGTCTGCGGGAGCAGGCCGAGGCGTCGGGCAACTTCCTTCGCCGGGTACGAGGAGATCGCCTTCCCGTCCAGCAGAACGGTTCCGCGAGAAGGCTTCAGCAGCCGCGAGAGTGCCCGCAGCAGAGTCGATTTGCCACAGGCATTCGGTCCGACGATGACGGTGAACTTGCCGTCGGGAATCTCGACGGTCAGGTTCTCACTGACGACGCTCCTGTCGTATCCGACTGTGATGTCGTCGGTGTGCAATCGAGGCTTCGTCACTGCTTCCTGCCTTCCCGCGCCAACAACCACACGAAGTATGCGCCGCCGACCGATACGGTCACCACACCCACCGGCAGCTGTGTGGGTGCGAAGACGCGCTGCGCAGCAACGTCGCTCACGACCAACAGCAGCGCCCCCATGCACGCGGCAGGCACCATCGCCACTCCCGACGTGCCGGTGAGGCGGCGCGCCAACTGCGGCGCGGCCAGCGCGATGAAGGAGATGGGCCCTGCAGCCGCGGTGACCATTGCGATCAGCGCAACCCCCAGGAACACCAGCATCAGCCGGGTCGGCTCGGCGCGCACACCGAGCGCCCTCGCCGCATCGTCCCCCATCTCCAACATCGGCAGCCGACGCGAGAGCACCGCCGAGCACGACGCGATGACGACCGACACGGCCAGCACGGGTCCCACCTGCGACCACCCCAGGCCGTTGAGGGTGCCCGCACCCCACACGGCGGCCGCGATCGCGTCGTCCAGGTCGGCTCTGATCACGAGCCAGGTGTTGACGGAGGCCAGAACGGCGCTGACGGCGATCCCGACGATGATCAACCGAAAGCCCTGCACCCCGCGCCGGTACGCGAGCAGGTAGACCACAGCAGCCGTCGCGAGACCGCCGACGAGCGCGCCCGCTCCGGTCCGGTAGTAGCCACCACCGAGAGTGAGTATGACGACGAGCGCGCCGGTGTAGGCACCGGTGCCGAATCCGATGATGTCCGGGCTGCCCAAGGGATTTCGCGTCAAGGATTGAAAGACCGCGCCCGATACCCCGAGGGCGGCTCCGAACAGGAAGGCCAGTGCCACTCGGGGAAACCGCCACTCCATCACCACGATCTCGGTCAGGCGTGGCGCGTCGCCGAATACCGCGGCGAGCACCTCGTTCGGCGGAATGTAGTAGTCGCCGGTACCGACCGCGACGACGGAGACCACCACCGTCACGAGGAGCAACGCCCCGCAGACGCCCACCGTTCGGATGTCGATGCGGCCGTCCACCCGATCCCGCATGCGCACGACCCACAGCTTTCGGCCGAAATCGATGTCGCCGCCGCGTTGTCCACGGGTCACAGTCCGCTCGCCTTCTTGCGGCGAACCAGCACGATCAGCACCGGCGCACCGACGAACGCGGTGACGATGCCGACCTGCAGCTCCCCCGGCCTGATCACGATGCGTCCGACCACGTCCGAGAGCAGCAGCAGGCCCGGTGCCGCGAACACCGTGTAGATCAGAATCCAACGCTGGTCCGGTCCGACGAACCACCGCACCATGTGCGGAATCATCAGTCCGACGAATCCGATGGGCCCGGCCGCCGCCGTCGCAGCACCGGCGAGCAGAGTCACAGCAACGACGCCGACGATTCGCGTACGAATCACGTTCGCCCCCAACGACTGGGCCAGATCGTCGCCGAGTGCGATCGCATTGAGGGGACGAGCGATCAGGGCCGCCAGGAAGACTCCGAGCGCGATGAACGGGGCGACTTCGGATGCGATGTCCAGACCTCGACCGGCCAACGACCCCGCTCCCCAGAACCTCATCCTGTCGAAGGCATCCGGATCGAGCAACAGCATGCCCGAGGTGACGCCGCCCAGTACCGCACCGAGCGCAATTCCGGACAGTGTCAACCGAATCGGAGTGGCTCCCGCTCGCCCCAACGACCCCAGCGCGTACACCACGATCGTGGCGACCACCGCCCCGGCGAACGCGAACCAGATGTAGGACCGAATGTCGGTGAAACCCAGCACGCCGACGGCGATCGCGACGAAGAATGCCGCCCCGGCATTGACGCCGAGAATTCCAGGGTCGGCCAGCGGGTTCCGCGTCATCGCCTGAATCAGTACACCGGCAACACCGAGGGCGATTCCGACGAGCAACCCCAGAACGGTACGCGGAAGCCGTAGTTCGCGGACGATCACAGATTCGGTGGATCCGTCGGCGACGAACAGCCCGTGCCACACCTCACCGATCGGGATGTACTCGGTGCCCACCGAGATGTTCACCAGGCACAGCGCTGCCAGAACACCGAGGACGACGAACAACCCCGCGGCCCGACGCGCATCGGTGCGAGCGAGACCACCGACTTCGGCCGGAACATCTCGCTGTTCCGGCTCGTCGCCCGTCCTCGTGCTCACCCGATTCACACCACCGATCGCACCCTCGCGCTCACAGCGGACTTCACGATCTCACCGCTGCGAACAGCGATGTTCGACAGCAACGACGAGGTCAGGCCGTGCGTGTGTTCCGTGCCGCCCTGCAGGTAGATCGAACCCGCGCTCGGTTCACGCGTCACGAGTCGGTAGTCACGCGTCACGCGAGGACCGCGAGAGTCGTATTCGACGGCGTCGAACAGCGGACCGAGGATCTCGGGCAGATCGAGGGACGTGAAGCCGGTGGCATAGACGACAGCGTCGCACAGTATGTCCTCGGCAAGACCCGTCGGGCCGTGCTCGACGGAGGCACGCACGCCCGTCGGCTCTTCGGTGGCTCCGATCAACCGGGTTGCTCCGTGCACGAACAACCGTCGCTGCCCGCTGACCCGCTCGGCGTACTCGCGGGCGTACAGCTCCTCGATCAGAGGCAGGTCGACGGCGGAGTAGTTGGTTCCGCGGTGATACTGCAACAGCTGCTCACGCAGAGTGTGCGACGACGAATAGAAGTCGTCCACGGCCGTCGGATCGAAGATGCGATTGGCGTAGGGGCTGTCGTCGGCCGGGCTGTACCCGTACTTGCGCAGCACCGCGTGCACCGACGCATCGCTGTACGTCGAGTGCAGGTAGTCCACCACCTCGGCGGCGCTCTGCCCGGCACCGACGACGACGAACGTGCGATGCGACCGCGACGGCAACCGATCGAGATGGCCGAGGAGATCGTGGTTGTGGAACTGCCGCGCCGACGCCGTGACTCCGTCGGGCAGGGTGGCGGTCAGCCCTCCGGCGAGCACGATGTTGCGCCCCCGCACGGTCCCGGTTCGTCGGCCTTCGGTTCGGACGCCGTACCCGTCGCCGGTGTCGACGACGTCCACCGCCCGGGTGCCGAAGTGCACCATCGCGTCGACCTTGCCGGCGGCCCACGCCAGGTAGTCGTGGAACTCGAGCCTGCTCGGGAAGAACGTCTGCAGGTTGATGAAGTGATTGAGCCGGCCCTGCTCCGACAGATACGCCAGAAAGGTGTACTCACTGCTGGCATTGCGCTGGGTCGCCAGGTCCTTGAGGAACGAGATCTGCATCGACGTCCCCGGCAACAGCATGCCGGGGTGCCAGGCGAACTCGCCCTTGGACTCGACGAAGCAGGCCGTCAATCGTTCTGTTGGAGTGCAGGTTCGATTGTGCTCCTCGATCGCGATGGCCAGTCCCAGATTGGAGGGCCCGAATCCGACACCGACGATGTCGTACTCGCAGTCTTCGGTGAGGTCGTATTCTCGCGAGTTGTCGTCGACAGTCATCGTGCAAGCGCTCCTGACAGTGAATGGGTCCATGACCGCGTTTCTGCGCGCAACGAAAGTGCCTGAGCATCCGCGCACGCCTTCAGTAGGCAACGCTAACCTAACTAGCGCACTATCACAACGGCTTCGACGGTGTCAGGGAACACGGTGCAGATCCAGCACCGTGATACCCCAGCCGACCAGGGTCGACGCCGTAACCGCGAGGCCGGCATCGGCTGCCACGGAGGCGAATTCGGATCTCGTTCGGACACCGCTACCGTGCATGCAGAGCATCAGTAGATCGAATTCGGCCTGGTCCTCGTCGAACGAACCGTCGTTCGACAGCCGCTCGACGACGACCAGTTTTCCGTTGTCGGCCAATCCCGTTGCCGCATTGCGCAACAACAGTGCGAGGTCCTCGTCGCGATAGTGCCCGGTGACCTCGAGCAACAGATACGCGTCGTATCCGCTCGCGCGGTTCGCACGCGGCTCGGACATGACACTCTGCGGGTGATTTTCCACTCGCTCTTGAAGTTCGGGCCACGTCTCGAGGTCGCGTCGAATCGATTCCAGCTCACTGGGCAACCCGAGCACACCGGCCGACATACCGTCGTAGCGCGCGAGAACGGAACCGAGCACCACCCCGGATGCCGCGCCCGTCACCAACACGGTCGACACGCCGTCGAACGAATAATCCTGCGCCAGAGCAGGACCGAGGAACGCAGCTTCGTCGGCGATGTGGTTGTGATGCAGTTCGGTGAGACGGGGCGACCCGGCGAGGTCATCGCTCAGAGTCCTGCCGGTCAGCAGGCTCGCACTGGCGGTGCCGGTGCGCAAGCTGTCGACGAGACCGGTGATCGACAGCTCCACCCGTGCCTCGATACCGTCCAAGTCCAACCAATGCGAAATCCAGTCGTCACCGAGCATCGCTTCGCCGACGTCGGCAAGTGTCAACCCGCCATCGGCATCCTCGACAAGGACGTCGACGGCACGCAGATACCGAACGAATTTCGCCAAGGCGCGCCTGTCGGTACCGGTCACCGACGCAAGTGAATCGACGGTGCACACTCCGCGCGAGACATGCAGAGGGATTCGCAGTGTATTTGCGGCCCTGATCGCGAACGGGGAGAAAATCTCCGCCAGTTCGGCGAGCTTGTCGAACGGCTCGGCATCGGCGACGCTCAGATCGGGGACCTCCGGATCGTCCGCGCGGGTCGGAACCTCTGCCCGTCGCCAGTAGCCTGTGATGTCGACCATCTCCGGCGGCAGGGCCCGATCCTCGCGCAGGTATCGCCTGATGCCCTTGAGAGCTGTGGATTCGCCTGCTACCCAGGCGAATACCGTTCCTTCCCACCAGGGCGCATCACGCACGGCCGATTCCAGCCGGCCTCCGGTGCCTGCGACTGCGCCGTCACCGTGCACCCAGGTGATCTTCGCGTCGGCGGCCGTCGGGAGCGGTAGCTCTCGCTCGACGTCGGCTACCTCGACGAACACCCGAATACGTTGTTCCGGCAACGCCTCTTCGAGACAGCGGGCGATGGCAGGCAACGCCGTTTCGTCGCCGACGAGCAACACCCAGTCCACGTCGGCGGGTGCACGACCCGACCGCACCGGACCGAGCAGCGGGATGGAATCACCCACGGAGCACCGACGCCCCCACGTCGACGCGATTCCGGTGTCGTGGGTGACGAAATCGAGGGTCAGTTCTGCATTTCCGGTGTCGACGCTGCGCACCGTGTAGTTGCGAGTCACCGGCCGAGGGTCCCGCCGCCACTCCACCGTGCGCTCGTGCTGCACGGGCAACGCCATCGTGCCGTTGTCGTCGAGCGGGAAGAACAGACGGACGAAGTCGTCGAATCCTTCGCTGCGCAGCGCCGGAAACCGGTAGCCGTCGCGGGAGAACTCCCGCAGCTGCGGCCCACCCAACACGATTCTGCGCATACCCGGACTCAGTTGGCGTGTCTCGATCACCGTGGCCGTACGCAGGACTTCGGGAAAGACGACCTGAAGTCGATGGGACCTTGCCACGGTGAACACGCTCCTGGTGTCGAAAGTGATTGCGCCTGTGCACGCGTCGGGTGGGGTCGCCCGGCGAAGATCAGCCCTGAACGTTCTCGGCTGCAGTGTTCAGCGCCGAGGCCACGTCGTCGAGGATGTACGGGATGGTCAGCACCGTCAGTCCACCGAACGCGAAGTTCTTGTCGGCGCTGAGTGCTTGGGTGGAGGCGGTCCGGCCCTGCGCCAGCACGGGCTGCGACGCGACTGCGGGTTCGGCGAGGAACCCAGCCAGCGATTCCTTGTCGTACGCCACGACGAACAGCACGTCGGACTTCAACAGCGATGCCTGCTCGAGGCTGAGCTCGAAGTACACGGCATCGGGGTCCTCGGCCGGGTCTGCCTGCTGGATGGTGGGTTCGTCGACGAGTCCGAGCTGTTCCAGAAACTCGACACGTACGTCGTTGTCCTTGCTGACGGCAAACGTGCCGGGAGCGTTGGGCAACGCGATGGTGACGGTCTTACCCTGCAGCGCCGGGTATTTCGCAGCGGTGTCGGCGATGGAATTCTCGACGCCGGAGACCAGGTCAGCGGCCTCCTTCTCCTTACCGAGGGCCTTACCTGCGATGGTGAGCTGGTCTTCCCACGACGTCGTCCACTGCTTGTCGGGGTACGCGACGACCGGTGCAATATCGGAGAGCTGGTCGAATTCCTCCTGGCTCAGTCCCGAATACGGCGCGAAGATCAGATCCGGTGCAGCAGCAGCGAACTGCTCGACGGGGACCGCTCCGGTGCCGTCACCGGAGAGCAGCGTGGGAGTCTCGCCACCCAGGTCGGCGAGCGCTTTCGCGTCCCACTGCAGAATGCCGCGCTCGTCCGCACCGTACTGGTCACCGTCGAAGGTCGGCATGGCGACGGGCACGACACCGAGGGCGAGAATCGCGTCCTGGTTCGACCAGCCCCAGGTGGCGATCCGCTTGGGTGCCTCGGGGATCGTCGCGGAGCCCAGGGCCGAGTCGATCGTGACCGGGAAGGCGGACTCCTGCGCAGAAGTCGTCGAGTCGGTGGCAGGCGTCTCCGCGGTATCACTGCTGCATCCGGCAGCGAGGGCTAAGGTCAGCCCGCCTGCGAGCGCGACCGACGCGACGCTCCTCGTCCATTTCGTACGAACCTTCATCGTTCCTCGGAACCTCTCGACTCGACCACGCATTGACCGGTTGCCGCACCCGACCGGGCGAGGCGACTGAGAAGGTAGCACTATTGAGGCAAGCCTCACCTCATTCGATGCGCGACCGTGCCGCACACAATAAAGCTAGGCTAGGCTACCCTCGCTGAGGCGTCGGGTCCGTCGGTTGCGCGACGGCCGTGCCGACTCCGGTGACCGACGTTCGATGTAACCGTTCCGAGGAAAGGCTCGTCATGCGAGTGGTGATGTTCGGCTATCAGACCTGGGGCCACAAAACGCTCCAGGCGCTGATCGAGTCGCGGCACGACGTGGTGGGTGTGGTAACTCATCCCACCAGTGATCAAGCGTACGAAAGCATTTGGGCCGACTCGGTCGAGGACCTGGCACGCGGTCACAACGTGCCCGTGCATCTCGCGCGACGGCCCGACGACGCCCTGATCGACCGGATTCACCAGTGGGCCCCCGACATCATCGTGGCCAACAACTGGCGCACGTGGCTCCCGCCGGAAATCTTCGATCACCCGCCGCACGGAACGCTCAATCTTCACGACTCCCTCCTTCCGAAATTCACCGGGTTCTCACCCATCGCGTGGGCGCTGATCAGCGGCGCACCCGAGGTCGGCCTGACTGCCCACCGGATGGACGGCGAGCTCGACACCGGCGACGTCCTCACTCAGGCAGCGGTTCCGATCGGCCCGAGGGATACCGCGACGGAGTTGGTACTGGCCACCATCGATCTCATTCCTCGAGTCCTCCTCGAATCCCTCGACAGCATTGAATCGGGCACAGCCGGGTGGCGTCCGCAAGACCTATCGGAGCGCACGTTCTTTCACAAGAGGCACGAGACGGACAGTCTCATCGACTGGTCCTGGGACGCCACCGACATCGACCGGTTGATTCGAGCGATGTCCGACCCGTACCCGAACGCATTCACGCATTATCGCGGCGAACGCATTTCCGTCGTGGAAGCTCATGTGTCACAGGGGATCTACGGAGGCACTCCAGGCCGAGTGTTCATTCGTGAAGGCGACGGCATGGCGATCGTCGCCGGCCCGAATGCCCACCGCGGCGCAAACCACGCACTGGTCATCGACCGGGTGCGAACCGATGACGGTACCGACCACAAAGCTCTGGAGTACTTTCCGAGTGGCGGCGGCTACCTGACCGCGGTCCCGTGACCGCTCGTACCGCGCAGGCGAACCCGGCACCGTTGACCGCGCGCCGCATCGTTCGTCGCACACTGACCCGCAACAGAGGACGACTCGCAGTCGGAACTGTCCTGCTGTGCGCGCACCAGATCGCGGAGACGGCAGTGCCGTTGGCCCTCGGCGTGATCATCGATCGCGGGATCGCAGACGGAGGTCCGGTGGAATTGATCTGGTCCATCGCCGCCTTGGCCGTGCTCTTCGTCGCACTCACGACGGCGTTCCAGGTCGGGATGCGCCAGCTGAACCTGGCCCTCCAGCGCGAAGCACACCTGGTGCGCATGGAGGTGTCCGGTCGCGTCCTGTCCACCTGCGGGGTGCGCACTCCGTTGTCCGACGGCGAGATGCTCACCGTGTCGAGCAGCGACGCCGAACAGGCAGCGTGGTTCCTCGATCTCTTTCCGCGCATGGCAGCAGCAGCAACTGCGGTTCTCGCGACAGCCGTCGCCCTGTTCGTCATCGACGTCCCACTCGGCCTCGCGGTACTGCTGGGCACACCCCTGTTCATGGCACTGCTCCGACTCGCGACGCCGCTGATCACCGCACGCACGGTGCAGCAGCAATCTCGCGTGGCCAAGGCAACCGCGATGGCCGGTGATCTGGTCGTCGGCCTGCGGTCTCTCCAGGGAATCGGTGCCCAACATGCCGCGTCTGCTCGTTACCGCGCGGCGAGCACAACAGCACTGAACGCAGCCCTCGCCACCGTCCGGTCACTCGCGCTCCAGCGAGGTGTCACGACGACCGTGAGTGCGCTGATCGCTGCCTGCGTCGCATCGTTGGCCGGATGGTTCGCACTCGACGGGCGGATCTCCATCGGGGAGCTGATCGCGGTGGTCGGTCTCGCCCAGTTCCTCATCGAGCCGCTCACCCTGCTGACCTCCGCGCCCGCAGTGGTTGCGCGTGCGCGCGGTTCCGCAGAACGCGTGTCGACCGTGCTCTCGGCCCCTTCCCTTCTGTCCGACGGACCCGAATCGGTACCGGTGCCGACGGGTTTGTCGGTGCGGAACGTGACCTTTCGATCTCTTGCCGGCATCGACATCGACGCCCGTCCAGGCGAATTCGTCGCGGTGATCGCGCTCGATCCCTCGGATGGAGACGCTCTTGCCACCGTTCTCGGCGGCCAAGTCGCCTCCGACGAGTACTCGGGGGACGTGATGTTCGCCGGTGTGTCCATGCGCGAGGTCTCGCGCGAGTCGTTCCGGACGAGAGTGCTGGCCGAGCCGCACACCACCGATCTCTTCGCCGGCTCGCTGATCGAGAACATCGTGGGATTCGAAACCGACACGGATCGAGGGCACCTCGACGCGGTGCTGTCGGCTTCGGCTGCCGACCAGGTTGCCACCGTGCACCGGGACGGACTCGAGCACCGAGTGAACGACCGGGGACAGAATCTGTCCGGTGGGCAGCGCCAACGCCTGGCACTCGCCCGAGCGCTGTATGCGCGTCCACCCGTGCTCGTGCTGCACGAGCCGACCACCGCAGTGGACGCCGTGACCGAACAGGCCATCGCCGACGGCATTCGAGGAGTGCGACATTCGGCAGATCGTGACGACGTCACTGTCGTCGTCACGTCGTCCCCGGCGCTGCTGGCAACAGCAGACGTCGTCGTCGTATTGCGCGACGGGCACGTGAGCGACACCGGGACACACGCCGATCTGACTGCAACCAACGCCGAGTACGCAGAGGCGGTTCTACGATGAACGCGAACGTACAGGATCGACACCGCTTGCCGATCGCGGAGGCCCGTCGGTCCCGGCGGTGGCTCGGCGCACGGATTCGTCGGCATCCCGGTGCTCTCGTCGGTGCACTCGTGACCGGGATCGTGTCCTCGCTGGCCGCTCTGGTGCCGTTCTTCGTTCTCGGTCGACTGGTGGACGAAGTGACCGACGGCGGTACGCCTCGGTCCATCCTCCCTATCGTGGCCATCCTCGCGGTGGCTGCGGTACTGGCAGGAACGTTTTCCGGTGGGACGAGCTATGCCGTCTCCCGCCTCGGCGAGACCATCGTTGCGGGACTTCGTGAATCGGCTCTGGAACGTGTTCTGAACCTTCCCCCCGTCACGGTCGAATCAACCGGGCGCGGCGACCTCCTGTCCCGGATCGGAGACGACGTTGCGCGGATCACCCGTGCTGCTGGAGACGTTGTCCCGTCGATGATCTCGGCCGCTCTGCTCGTCGCGGTATCGGTGGTGGCCATGTTCGGTCTCGACTACCGCCTCGGTCTCGCCGGAATGCTCGCACTGCCGCTGTATCTGCTCGCGCTTCGCTGGTACCTGCCGCGGAGCGGCCCTCTGTACGCCGCCGAGAGGGCGGCGATGGGCGACCGATCGGAAGCACTCACCAGCAGCATTCACGGACTTCGCACGGTGCGGGCATACGGAACCGAGAACATGCGGCTCGCCGAGATCGAATCGGCATCGAACCAGGCACGCACACTGGCCATTTCGGTCTTCCGACTGTTCACGCGGTTCGTCGGCCGAGAGAACCGAGCCGAGTTCTTCGGCCTGTCGATCCTGCTCGTCGTCGGATACTTCCTGTTCTCACGTGACGAAGTGACGATCGGTGCCGTCACCACTGCGGTGCTGCTCTTCCACCGGTTGTTCAACCCCCTCGGCACCATCCTGTTCCTGTTCGACGAAATCCAATCCGCCGGTGCAAGTCTGAATCGACTCGTCGGAGTCGTCGACATCGCTCTACCCGACCGCCCACAGATTGCCGCCCCATCGGAGTACACGCTCAGCCTCGACGGGGTTCGGTATTCGTACGTCTCCGGCGACGAAATTCTGCACGGCATCCACCTCACGGTGCCTGCCGGGACCTCGCTGGCACTGGTCGGTTCCACCGGAGCCGGCAAGACCACCGCTGCACTCGTCGCAGCGGGATCCATCGAGCCCGACTCGGGAACGGTGACCATCGGCGGGGTGCCGCTGCACGATCTCGGAACAGCGGAACTGCGCCGCTACGTGTCGATCCTGAGCCAGGACGTCCACGTCACCGCCGGACCGTTGATCGACGACCTCCGTCTCGCGCTCGGTGACGTCCGCGACGACGACAAGATCTGGAAGGCACTCGACGTCGTCGGTGCGGCGTCATGGGTGCGCGAGCTGCCGGACGGCATCGACACCGTCGTCGGCGACGACGGGTATTCGCTCACCGCTCATCGCAAGCAACAGTTGGCCCTCGCCCGACTCGTGTTGGTCGATACCCCGGTCGCCGTCCTCGACGAGGCCACGGCAGAAGCAGGCAGTTCGGGAGCGCGCGCACTCGAACGAGCCGCGCACGCCGCAACGCGCGGCCGAACGACACTCGTCGTCGCCCACCGGCTCACTCAAGCCTCCGCAGCCGATGCCATTGCCGTCCTCGACGCGGGGCGGGTGGTGGAACACGGCACCCATGAAGACCTGGTGAACGCAGGTGGGCCGTACGCACAACTCTGGCGTGCGTGGAAGGGCTCGGACGCG
The DNA here is from genome assembly GCF_040636045.1 of Rhodococcus sp. NPDC006774. Lineage (NCBI taxonomy): Bacteria > Bacillati > Actinomycetota > Actinomycetes > Mycobacteriales > Nocardiaceae > Rhodococcus > Rhodococcus sp. NPDC006774. The sequence goes on from NZ_JBEYIW010000011.1 coordinate 28,427, forward strand.
GTCGGGGTGCAGAACCCGGGCTGACCGACTCCCGAGATCAACAGTCCACCGGATCTACAAAGTCGAGGAGCACACCGAATGCACAGCGCCCGTGGAGAATCGCTGGACCTGACGCCGTCGCAGCTGGACGTGTGGACGGCCCAGCAGCTGCGCCCGGACAGCGCGGAGTTCAACATCGGTTGGGTCGTGGACCTGATGGAGATGTCCGACGCCGATGCGGCGCGATTGGTGCACAGTATCGACACGGTGCTCCGCGCGGCCGACAACCTGCACGTGCTGTTCACCGACGACGGGTCGCAGGTTCGTCGGATTTCCACACCGCCGACGGTGAATGTCCAACGCGTCGACTGTGATCCGGCTGCCGCCGACGAGGCGATCCGATCCGACCTCGACACGGTCAGATCGCTCGACGGCCCATTGTCCACGCACACGGTGTTCGATCTGGGCGACGGCCACCTGCGCTGGTATCAGGGCTACCACCACATCGTCGTCGACGCGTATGCGGTGCGCGCACTCACGCGCGCGGTCGCGGACGTATGGAACGGCGGTAAGACTCCGACGTGGTCGCCGAGGATGCTCCTGGACGAGGAACTGGAGTACCGCGGTAGCGACCACGCGCGCATCGATTCCGAGGAGATCGCACGTCGAGCCGATCGCGTCGAGAACGCCGTGGCCCTGGCGGACAAGGCAGATCCGACGGAAACAGGGTGTTCCACCTTGGATTTCGCACAGTCGGACATCGATCTACCCGCCGACGCGCGCACACTGACCGCGGCGGTCCTGATGTACGTGTACCGAGTGTCGGGCCGCAGAACCGTCACTGTGTCGACGGCTCTGCACACACGGTCCAACTCGGTCCGGCGAGAGCAGCTGGGAATGCTCTCCCGAACCCATCCGATGCGCGTGACGATCGAGCCGTCCGACCGGCTGTCCGACGTCGAAGCAGGGCTCATCCCCGAACTCGACGCGTTACGCGCTCATGGTCGAGCGGCAGGCTCGCCCACCCACTGCGCGAGCATCAACATGATGGTCTGGAAGAGTCCGATCTCGTTCGGAGATCAGCAGATTCGGATGCGTGGAGTCCGCCTGGGTCCGGTGGACGACATCGACTTCGCCGTCGAGAGCGAGCCGGGTCTCGGCACCGTGATCGACGTACGGGGTCCGCGAGCCTCGGCGCGAGTACACCGTGATCGGCTCCGGGCGTTCCTGCGCGCCTTTCGTTCCGACACTCCCGTGTCGGCACCGAACATTCTGTCCGACAGCGAATACGAGTCTGTCGTGCACTCGTTCAACGACACGGCCGAGCCGACGCAGGAGCGTACGGTGCCCGCCGTGTTTCGCGAATCCGCGCGTCTGCACTCCGAGTCGGTCGCGGTGGTGGACGGCACCCGCCGCATCACCTACGCCGAACTGCAACGACGGGTCGACGAGCTGGCGACCGAATTGTCGGCCCGTGGACTGACATCGGAACAGACGGTCGGTATCGGCATCGCCCGCTCCGCCGAGACCGTCGTGGCGGCCCTCGCGGTGATGGCAGCGGGCGGAGCCTTCGTACCGGTGGATCCGTCGTGGCCCCTGGCCAGGCGCGAGGATGTGGCCGCGCAGGCCCGAATCGGCCTCCTGTGCATCCGGTTCGACAGCGATGCGCTCGACTCCGTCGTATCGGTGCCCGTCGATCTCGAGAACTGGGTGCACGCGCACCACGCACACACGATGCCCGAGGCGGACATCCACGGATCTTCGTTGGCGTACGTCATGTTCACGTCGGGATCGACTGGAAAACCCAAGGGCGCGATGATCCGTCACGACGCAATCTGCGCTCGGATGGAGTGGCAGATGAATCGACTGCTGAACTTCCGGAGCGACGACGCTGCCCTGTTCAAAGCACCACTGTCCTTCGACATCTCGGTCAACGAATTCTTGCTTCCGCTCGTCAGCGGTGGACGGGTGGTCATCGCAGGCCCAGGTGACGAACGCGATCCAGACAGATTGCTCGACCTGATCGCGAACGAGCGCGTGACGTTCGTGTACCTCGTGTCGTCGATGCTCGACGTCCTGCTCGACATCGACGCCTCCGCCACCGGAGACCGTGCGGGGCGGCTGACAGGACTGCGGCACGTCTGGTGCGGCGGTGAGGTCCTCACGCCCTCACTGTTCGCGCGCTTCAGACAGCAACTGGACACCACCCTGTACCACGGTTATGGGCCCGCAGAAGCGACGATCGGCGTCTCGCACGTCGTGTATTCCGACACCGCCGACCGGATCGCGACATCCATCGGTGCACCGAACCCCAACACTGCGCTGTACGTGCTGGGCGAGGACCTTCGCCCGCTTCCGATCGGAACCGACGGCGAATTGTACGCAGCGGGTTACCTTCTGGGCCGCGGCTACGTTCACGCCCCAGCGTCGACCGCGTCCCGCTTCGTCGCGAACCCGTTCTGCGACAACGGCAGCCGTCTCTACCGCACCGGCGACAGGGCACGCTGGACGCCGGAGGGCACTCTCGAGTTCGCGGGCCGCGTCGACAACCAGGTCAAGATCCGTGGGATGAGACTCGAGCTGGAGGACGTCGAGTCGGTTCTCGCCGGTCATCCGGACGTGCGCCACTGTGCGGTCACGGTGCGCACCACGCCCGCGGGTTCGGCCTATCTTGCTGCATATGTGGTCCCCGTCGCCGGAGCCGAAACCGACGCGCAGCGAATTCGATCCTGGGCCGCGGACAATCTGCCCGAATACATGGTTCCGAGTGGAGTTCTCGTTCTGGAGTCGTTCCCGCTGACTGCGAACGGAAAGCTCGATCGTCGTGCGCTCGGGGAACCGGAACTCGTCGGGAGCGAGGACTACCGCGCTCCGTCCACCCCGCGTGAGGCGACGGTGTGCAGTGCGTTCGCCGATGTGCTCGGTCGAGATCGGGTGGGAGCCGACGACGACTTCTTCTCCCACGGCGGCGACTCGCTCCTCGCGGTGCGCCTCGGCCAGTCGCTGGCACGACGCGCCGGTCAGAGCGTCCCCATCAGTGCCGTGTTCGATCACCGGACCCCGTCAGCGCTGGCTCGATGGCTCGTCGACGCGGCACCGGCGACTGTGCCGCTCATGCCGAGAGACGCTGTGTCCGAACCGGTTCTGTCGGACGCACAACGCAGAATGCTGGCCCTGCATCAGTGGGCACCGCACAGCGCGTCGTACACGGTTCCTGTCGAGTGGCAGTTCGACGGCCCGATCGACAGCACGGCACTCGGTGCGGCTCTGCTCGACGTGGTGAATCGACACGCGATACTCAGAACCGTCTACCCCGATCACGAACGGCCGGTCGTACTCGACACGGTCGATCCCGTGCTCGACGTCACCGAGGTGTCCCCGGCACCCGAGTCGATCGTGTTCGACGTGACCGAGGAGCCACCCGTCCGAGCCTGGTGGAACCGGACGAACAACCGCCTCACCGTCGCGTTCCATCACATCGCCACCGACGACCGATCCGAATCCGTCTTCCGCTCCGATCTCGCTGCCGCATACGCCGCGAGAGTGAACGGTGTCGAGCCCGAGCTACCCCCTCTCGCAGTGCAATACGACGACTTCGCGTCCTGGTCGCGCGACGTGCTCGGAACGTCCGACGACCCCACGTCCACGGCGTCGCGCATGCTCGCTCACTGGAAGCGGACCCTGGCCGAACCCCCGGTGTCGCCGCTGGCACGAACCGGCGCGGTGGGTGACGCCGGCGAGACGCTTCACTTCGCACTCTCGTCCGCAGACGCGGATGCTCTCCGCCGGGCTGCAGCCGACGCAGGAGTGAGCCTGTTCATGATGTGCCACGCGGCCACCGCACTTGCGGTGTCCGCCATGACCGGTGCCACGGACATCCTGGTGGCTGCTCCCGTGTCGCTACGCACCGATTCCGCGCTCGACGCCTCGATCGGATGTTTCCTCAACACGCTGATATTGCGAACCCGGATGGTCGGAGACGAGACTCTCGATCGATTCCTGCACGGCGTCCGATCCGCGGATCTCTCTGCCTTCGATCACCAGGCACTCGCGTACGAGGACGTCGTCTCGCAGTGCGGACTCTCGGACACCACGGTTCCGTCGGTCATGACGGTCCTCCTCTCCGACACCGGCGAGGACACCCGCCTGCAGCTGGGCACACAGGCCGGTCGCCGGGAGGCACCGAGCACCGCGACCGCCAAGTTCCCGATCACGTTCACCGTCGACGATCGCGGATCGTGGATGGCGTACTCGGTCGAATATGCAACCGCCGTACTGGACGCAGACCTCGCAGAACAGTACGCGCGCAGCTTCTCCCACGCTCTTCGCACACTTGCGGACGATCTGTCGGTCCCGGTGTCGAGACGCACCCTCACCGACCCCTCCGTCACCGGTCTCGTGGCGGACACCTGGGCACACGGCGAACCCGCACCGATGGCTGAATCCGTTCTGCCCCAGCTCGTTTCCGACACCATCCGCACCCACCCCGATCGCGTTGCGGTGGTGCACCGTGATCGCACGGTCGATTTCGCGCAACTCGACCGCGATGCCGATGCACTCGCAGGCGCGCTCCTCGACGCAGGTGTCGGACCGGAGGACGTGGTGGGGGTTCATGTGCCGCGCTCGTACGAGCTGGTGCTGTCACTGGTGGCCGTGCACCGCGCGGGTGCTGCATATCTTCCGCTCGACTCGGGTTTACCCGAGGAACGGCTGAGATACATTGCTGCGGATGCAGATCCGCGCGTCGTCCTCAGTACCGAACTTTCGCTTCCATTCACCGACGTCGCCGTCCTCGACCCGTCGAACGCATGCGCCACCGGCACCGGCACCGGCACCGGGCCGGTACCTGCACCGCTGCGACCGGACAACACGGCCTACGTCATCTACACCTCCGGTTCCACCGGCAAACCGAAGGGCACCGCGGTGTCTCATCGCGCGGCGGTGAACAGACTGGAGTGGATGCGCGATCGATACGACGTCGGAATCGACGACCGCATTCTGCAGAAGACGCCTGCCGGTTTCGACGTGTCGGTGTGGGAGTTCTTCCTGCCCTTGATCACCGGCGCGACCCTGGTCGTCGCCGATCCCGACGGTCACACCGATCCCGAGTATCTTCATCGCCTCATCGACGATGCCGGGGTCACCATCGCCCATTTCGTTCCGTCGATGCTCACCGAGTATCTCGCCGGTACTCCCCTCGACAGCGCGCCCAACCCCACACTTCGCCTGCTCGTGTGCAGCGGAGAAGCTCTGCCGCGCAGCACTGCCCGACGGGCTCTCGACGCACTGCCGCACGTCAGGTTGGACAACCTCTACGGCCCCACCGAAGCTGCTGTCGACGTCACGGCGCACCGGGTACGCCGTGACGACGAGGCCGCGTCGGTTCCGATCGGAGCGCCGGTGAGAAACACCGGCACGTACGTCCTCGATCACGCGCTGCGACCGGTTCCACCCGGCGCACCCGGCGATCTCTACCTCGGTGGCGTTCAGCTGGCACGTGGCTACACCGGTGCGCCTGCCCTGACCGCCGGGCGATTCGTCGCCGACCCGCACTCCGAAGACGGGCGCAGGCTGTATCGCACAGGCGACCGCGCCCTCTGGTCGGCCACAGGTGAATTGGTGTACCTCGGACGTGACGACGACCAGGTCAAGTTGAACGGCGTGCGGGTCGAACTCGGCGAGATCGTGGACGCGTTGGTGACCGTGCCCGGGATCGACAATGCTGCCGTGCTGGTCCGTGACGGCGCGCTGATCGCGTACGTGGTCACGAGTGCGGGTGCCGATCTCTCCGACGGCGACGTCGTCCGATCGTTGTCCACCACGCTTCCGCGACACATGATTCCAGCCACCTGTGTGCGTCTCGATTCGCTTCCGACGACGTCGAACGGAAAGCTCGACCGGCGTGCGTTACCCGACCCGGTTCGGGTCGAGGCCGCCGACGAGCCTGCCCGAACCGAGACCGAGAGGGCGGTGGCGGCGGCGTTCGCCGACGCGCTGGGCATCCACAGCGTCGGTCGCACCACCGACTTCCTGGCTGCAGGCGGCCACTCGATGGGTGCCATCGCCGTGCTGGGCCGTATCCGCCGAGAACTGGGTGTTCGGATTCCTCTGGGCGGGTTCATGTCCGAGCCGACCGTGCACGCCGTGGCCCGGTTGTGTGAGTCCTCGTCGCCGTGCGACATCCGGACGACCGAGAACGTCGCCCGGCGTGATCGATCGGCGCTCACACCGGGCCAATTCCGCATGTGGATGGACTGGAACGTCCGTGGCACCGGAGCGACCTACAACGTTCCACTCGTGTGGCGCAGATCCGAGTCGGTCGACACCGAGGCGCTCGGTGCGGCGCTGCGAGACGTGGTCGCGCGGCACGAGATTCTCAGGACGGTGTATCCGAGTCCGGCCGGAGAGCCCACTGCGAGGATCGTGCCGGTACCCGAGACCATCATGGTCTCCACCGAGGAGAGCGTCACCGATGTCGTGCGGACGGCGTTCGACCTCGGTACCGACATCCCGATCCGCGCATTCACCACCGCTGAGCACTTCGTGATCGTGGTGCACCACATCGCATTCGACGAGTGGTCACGTGATGTGCTGCTCGACGACCTGACCTTCGCGTACTCGGCGCGCTCGGCGGGACACCGTCCCTTGTGGCACTCCGACGCCGCCCAGTACGCAGACGTCGAAGAACCCGTCGACATCGATTCCGGACTCGACTCGTGGATGCAGGTACTGAACGGGGCACCCGAATCGACCGAACTGCCCCTCGATCGGCCCAGACGAGCCCGCCGAACCGACACCCGAACGGCGGGCAGCGTGCAGCGGAACCTGCCTCGGGGCGCAGTTGCGGGCCTGAAGTCCGTTGCGGTACGGACCGGTACGACGATGCCGATGCTCACCTCAGCCGTGGTTGCAGTGACCCTCGCCGGCAGTGGGGCAGGTGACGACGTCTGCATAGGTCTGCCGGTATCCACCCGCGCCGGCGCTGCGGACACCATCGGCTACTTCCTCAACACCGTCGTCCTCCGCGTCGACCTGTCCGGATCACCGAGCCTTCGGACCGTCGTCGACCGTGTGCGCGGCGCAACGCTGAACGCATACGACCTCGCTCATGTGCCGTTCGAGCGCGTGGTCGCCGCATCCGGCTCCGAGTCACTGTTCGACGTGATGGTGGTGCACCAGGTGCCACCGCGGAGGTCTTCCGAACTGACGCTGGGGGATTCGGTACTGGAACCGGAGGCCGTGTCGACGCACACCGCCAAATTCGACGTGCTCGTGGAGTTCGGCGAGAGCGTCGACGGCCTTGCCGTGACGATCGACTACGCCACCGACGTGTTCGACGACGACACTGCCCTCGCTCTGCTGGAACGGCTGGTGAACAACGCCACCGCTCTGGCAACCGATCCGGCGGTCTCGATCGCCGAGTTGGGCGGTCCCTCGGCCGCCGAAGCAGACGCCGTCGCGCACTGGAACGACACCTCGTTCCCGACCGACGACGCCACCCTGATCGATCTGCTCGACGCCGGTGCAGCACACCGGCCGGACGCGGTGGCAGTTCGGTTCGCCGGGCGCGACCTGACATTCCGTGAACTGACCGATCGCAGTGAGGCTCTCGCGCGTCGACTGTCCGAGTTCGGAGCGCGGCCCGGCTCGGTGGTCGCCGTTGCCGTTCCCCGATCGCTCGAACTGGTGGTCTCGATCATGGCCGTGATCCGTTCCGGGGCGGCGTATCTGCCTCTGGACACGAGCTACCCCGAGGACCGGCTTCGCTTCACCGTCGAGGATGCTCGGCCGATAGCGATCGTGGGCCGACCCGGCGACGTCGGGTTCGCAGACGGCACAACACCGGTGGTGGATCCGCTCGATTCCTCGACCGCGATGCCGTCGACGACGCTTGTTCGCCCGGCACCCGACGATGCCGCCTACGTCATCTACACCTCGGGGTCGACCGGGCGCCCGAAAGGCGTTGTCAACACACATCGGGCCATCGTCGGACACCTTCGATGGATGCAGGACGAGTACCGGCTCGGCCACGACGACGTGGTTCTGCAGAAGACTCCCGCGGGCTTCGACGTGTCGGTGTGGGAATTCTTCCTCGCTGCGACCGTCGGTGCATCGACCGTGGTGGCCGAGCCCGATGGGCATCGTGATCCGCAGTACATCGGCCGGGTGATCCGAGAAGAAGCGGTGACCACCATCCACTTCGTCCCGCCCATGCTCGACGCGTTTCTCTCTGCCACCGATGCGTCCGCGTGCACCTCGCTTCGTCGGATCATCTGCAGCGGAGAAGCATTGCTCCCGGATCTGGCGCGTCGCGCTCGGGAAGCTCTTCCCGGCATACGACTGGACAATCTGTACGGCCCGACGGAGGCCGCGATCGACGTGACCGCGTACACCGTCGCCGACGTGGACCCCCGGTCCTCGGTCCCGATCGGAACACCGGTGCACAACACAGGTATTCGCATTCTGGACTCTCACCTTCGGCCGGTTCCTCTCGGAGTGGCGGGAGATCTGTACATCGCGGGGATACAACTCGCGCAGGGATATCACCGTCGCCCGTCCCTCACCGCATCGCGATTCGTCGCCGATCCACACGGGTCCCCGGGTGTTCGTCTCTACCGCACGGGTGACATCGCCCGGTGGCGGCGCAACGGGGACATCGAATTTCTCGGGCGAGCCGACGACCAGATCAAGATTCGCGGCCAGCGGGTGGAGCTCGGCGAGGTTGCCGCCGCCATCACCGACGAATGCCCCGACATCGAGTCCGCCGTAGCCGTGGTGCGCGACGGTTCGATCGTCGCGTACGTGGTGGCTCGCGTATCCGGCTCTCTGCCTGTCGATATCGACGATCGACTCCGGCAGCGTCTGCCCGAGCACATGGTTCCGGCAGCGATCGTCCCGCTCGATGCGATACCCGTCACCGTCAACGGCAAGCTCGACCGCCGCGCGCTTCCGGAGCCGGCCGTCGAAGCTCGTGATCATCGCGCACCCGATACCGATGCCGAACGAGCACTGCTGCACATTGCCGAGAACGATCTGGGCCTGCGTATCGGCCTCGACGACGACTTCTTCCGATCGGGCGGAGACAGCATCAGCGCGGTTCTGCTCGCCGCCAAAGCAACTCGAACGGGTCTGACGTTCACCGTCCGCGATGTGTTCGAGCTCCGCACGTTGGCCGACATCGCCCGGCGCAGCGCTGCATCCGCGCAGTACCGCTCCCCCGCACGCACAACGACGGCAGCGCCGGGTACCCCGGTGCCACTGCCCACCGGGGTACGCGCAGCGAAGAACGCCGGGATCGTCGAACACGTGCACACCGTCAGCACGCCCGTTGCCCGCCCGCTGTCCGCCGACGACCTCGTCGAGATCGAACGGTCGCTTCGGGAACGCAACGAAGGGCTGCGGTTGGCGATCGACACACGTCGAAAGACGTTGTGGCGCGCCCGTATCGTGCCGCCGGACGGACCATCGGCCGAACCTCTCGACACGTCCTCGGGACGGGGATACCGCATCGAGTCGGTGGCCTCGTCCGACGGCCCACACGTCGAGGTGACGGTCCACGCACTGATCGGCGACGACACCACAGCGCGCGACCTCGCCGCGGCCGTGGCGGCTGTTGCCGCCGGCCGGTCGCCCGAGGACATCCGCTCGCATCACCGCCCGACCTCCGACGAAGGAGCTCAACTCCGTGCATGACACCACCTACGCAGCTCGTTCGGTCGGCACGACACTGTCCGCGGCACAAACGGACATGTGGATTGCGCACCAGGCCGACCCGACCAGCGCCGCATTCAACATCGGCTTCGAGATCTCCTTTCCCTCGGACCTCGACGTCGACAGACTGCTCACGTCCATCGATTCGGTCCTCGACCGATACCGAGGCGGACGGTCCCGCTTCACCACCGATCACGACGGCAGGCCCGTCCGCATCTCGTCCGACGCTCGAATCGTCACCACGCTGGTCGACGGACGTGGACAGGATGCAGTAGCGACGACGGCGGTCCTCGCCGCGAAAGATCTGAGCACCCCGCTCGATCTCGAATTCGATCAGCTGATGAGCTCGGTACTGGTCTCGAGCGACAACGGTCACGTGTGGTATTTCCGCGCACACCACATCGTTCTCGACGCTGCGGGTGCGGTGCTGCTCGCGACCGCTGTCACCGACACGTACGTCCACGGCGGCACCGACCGCAGCCCCTGGCTCGCCGACAGTGCGGTGGCCGAGGATGTTTCGTACCGGGAGTCCCAGCAGTTCCTGCGCGACCGCGAGTTCTGGCGCACGCGGCTCGCAGCGGCCGCACCTCCGATCACGTTGCTACCGATGCCTGCATGCCCCACCGGGTCGGTGTACGAGAGAAGGACGGACCTGCCCGCCCATCTGGTCGGTGCGCTGGGTAGCCTCGCCGAATCGGCTCGGGTACGGCCGGCGCACGTCTATCTCGCCGTCTACGCGGCGTTCGTGCACCGCTGGTCGGGAGAACGAGACGTGACCCTGACGTTGCCCACCGCTGCACGGACCACGGACCTGTTGCGCTCCGAACCGTGCACCGTCTCGACGACTCATCCGTTGATGGTGCGTATCGAGCCGCTCGACCGCGTCGCCGACGTCGCACGAAAGATCAGGAGTTCGCTGGCCGAATCGCATCCCCACCGCCGCTACCGCGGCGAGGACATGATCCGCGATCGCGCGCTCGGACAGCCGAGCGCGGCCGGACGCTCGTTCGGTCCTGGTGCGAACATCATTGTCGGGGAGGTCGATTCGCACGGAATCGGCTGGTCGGGACAGGCACTGAGCGTAGGGCCGTTCAACGATCTCGAGTTCGTCCTGACCTGCATCGGGCCGTCCGCGCCCGTCACGGTTCAGATGCGAGGGGACCGCGCCAGTGCCTCCGATATCGACACGCGCTTCGACGCACTGGCCGTTCTGCTGGCCGCGATCGGTGCCGCACCCGATCGGCCGATCAGCGAACTGACGTTGGTCGACGAACCGACCGGATCACGGATCGTCCACGCCTTCAACGACACCGACTCCGTGATCGACCGCACCCCGGTACCCGACATGTTCGCCGAGCGCGCGCGTGATCGTCCCGGCAGCATCGCCATCGTCGACGGTACGCGCCACATCACCTACGAGCGTGCCGCCGCGATGGTCGAGCAGCTGGCGTCCACGCTCGTCGCGAACGGCCTTCGCGCCGAGGACGTCGTTGCCCTGAGCATGCCGCGCTCGGCGGAAATGGTGATCTCTCTGCTGGCCGTCCTGCGGGCAGGCGGCGCGTTCGTACCGTTGGACCCGTCCTGGCCACGGGACCGACGAGAACGCGTACTCACCGATTCCGGCACGCGAGTCGTTCTCTCGCATCCTGATTCGGCGCACCTCGACGATTCCTCCGTCGTGCCGGACGAGACGGTCGTGAACCTCGACGACTGGCAGTTCGATCACCCGGCGGTCCGTTGCGAGTTCGAGGCTCTCTCGGCCGATCGGCTGGCCTACGTCATCTTCACGTCGGGATCCACCGGCCGACCCAAGGGTGCCATGATTCGACACGGTGCGATCTCCGAGCGCCTGAACTGGCAGCGGACGGACATCCTCGGTTTCGGCGCGGACGACGCCGCACTGTTCAAGGCACCGTTGGCATTCGACATCTCGATCAACGAGATCCTGCTGCCGCTGGTGTGCGGTGGCCGCGTCGTCGTCGCGAAGGACGGCGGCGAGCGGGACCCGTTCTATCTCCTCGACACCATCGCCCGCGAACGCGTGACGTTCGTCTACCTGGTGTCGTCGATGCTCGAGTCACTGCTGCACCTCGACACCGACAACGCCCTGTCCGGGTTGCGGCACGTCTGGTGCGGCGGAGAGGTTCTCACCCCTGACCTGTTCTCCCGCTTTCGGGATCGACTGGACACGACCCTCTACCACGGGTACGGGCCGGCCGAGGCGACCATCGGTGTCTCCCATGTGATCTACCACGACGCGGACGACCGAATCGCCACATCCATCGGTCGGCCGAACCCCAACACGCAACTCTACGTTCTCGATTCACGACTTCGCCCGGTCCCGATCGGATGCGGCGGCGAACTCTACGCAGCAGGGTCGCTGCTCGGACGCGGATACCGCAACGCGTCGGCGCTGACCGCGGCACGATTCGTGGGCAATCCGTTCGCAGCCGACGGCTCGGCGATGTACCGGACCGGCGACCTCGCGCGGTGGCGGTCGGACGGCTCACTCGACTTCCTCGGTCGGGCCGACAACCAGGTCAAGATTCGCGGCATGCGGTTGGAATTGGAAGACATCGAATCGGCACTGTCCGACCACCCCTCGGTGCGCTACGCCGCGGTCACCGTCCTGCACCGAGAGTCGGGAGACGTGCTGAGTGCGTACGCGATCCCCACGGATCGCGACGGCATCGATCGCGAACAGCTGCAGACGGTCCTGACGTCGTGGTTGCAGAGCAAGCTCCCCGAGTACATGGTCCCCACGTACATGACCATCCTCGACGACGTCCCCGTCACCGCGAACGGCAAGCTCGACCGCAGAGCGCTCCCGGAACCGACAGCGAACCCCGCGGGTCGCGGTGCTCCTCGCACCGAGATCGAGAAGCGTCTGTGCCGGGTCTTCGCGGCGGTGCTGTCCGTGCCGAACATCGGTGTTTCCGACGACTTCTTCTCTCTCGGCGGTCATTCGCTGATGGCGCTACGACTGGCGGTTGCACTGCACGCCGAGTTCGGTGTCCGCGTCGGTTTGCCCGTGTTGTTCGATCATCGGACGGTCGCCTCACTCGGCGCAGCAATCGATTTCACTGCAGGTGCTCAGGTCGGCAGGCCGGGTGACCATTCGGACGCCGACGGGGCACCCGTGTCGTTCGGGCAGGAACAACTACTGTTCCTGGAGAGCCTGTCCGGCCCGTCCACGGCGTATCTGCTCACGCTCGATCTCGAACCGGACGAGCCTCTCGACCCCGTCGCCCTGCACCGAGCAGGCGTGGAACTCGTTGCGCGACATCCCATTCTGCGCACCGTGTATCCGGCCGGTTCGGGCGACTGGACCCAACACGTTCTGTCGGTCGACGAGGCAGCCGACAAGTTCCGCGTCGAACCGACAGTCACGGTGCCGACGCCCATCGATCTGCAGTCCGAGCTGCCGATTCGGCTGTCCTGCGACGCGACCCGATTACGCATCACGCTGCACCACATCGCGTGCGATCAGGAGTCGGTGAAGATTCTGGTCGACGAGCTCGCCGCGGCGTACGGGCGCTCTCTCGGCAACGCCGCAGACCCACTGCCGTCGACGACGCACACCGCCGCGACGTACGCGCAGTTCGCGCGGTGGCAGCGTGAGACTGCAACCGATCGGTCCGACCTCGACTTCTGGGTCGAGCGACTCGGCCACGTTCCGCCGGTCACTGCGCTCCCGCACGACTTCGAGCGCAGGGCCGACGCCGGCGGCACCGGAGAACTGGTGACCGTTCCGTTGTCCGACGAACTGTCGGACGCCATCGATCGATCCACGAGCGAAAATGCGGTCACCCCACTCGTACTGCTGCACACTGCCGTCGCAATGGTGTTGCGAGCCAGAGGTTCCGGTGACATCGTCCCGATCGGCACCGCGGTGGACAGTCGCAATGATGCGCAGTTGGCAAGCACGGTGGGCTTTTTCGTCAATACTGTCGTGCTTTCGGCATCGGTCGACGACGCGCTGACGTTCACCGAGTTGGTCGATCGAGTGCGCTCGAGCGATCTGGAGGCGTACGACCACCGCGACGTGCCGTTCGAAGCAGTCGTCGCGACCCTCGACCCGCCGCGGACACCGGGTGTCAACCCGTTGTTCCAAGTCATGATCGCGGACGTCGACGATCGCCCGATCCGTCCGAACTTCGGACACGTCGGCACCCGTTCGGCTTTCGGGGGCGGATCGCTGGCGGCGAAGTTCGACCTGACGTTCGGAATCGGGTTCACCGCCGAAGGCCAACGCTCGCTCACCCTCGTGTACGACCGCGACCTCTTCACCGAGACGACCGCGCGGACGCTGCTCTCCGGGGTCCACGCCGTCCTCGTGCAGGGCACTCGTCATCCGCGACTCGTGGTGGCCGAGATCGCTGTACCGACCACCCCGGGATCGTCCGGCACCGCCCGGCTCGCACCGGCGCAACTGAGGATGCTCGATGCCGGAATCTCGGACGACGCCTGTGTCGAATGGACGGTGCCGGGCGGGTCGCCTGCCACCGCCTACCGACTGATGGCGGAATTCGACGCTCTGCGGATGACCCTCGTTCGCGACGGCGACGGTGGGCGGCACATCGCGATCGCCTCGGTGGACGATGCCATCGCACGCCCGCTCGATGGGACCATCGACGTCGGCTCGAGACCGGTCACCGCAACCGAATGCGAGTCCGGCACCGTACTACGCGCCCATCCGTTGTTCGTCGATGCCGAATCGTGGCCACCCGTCGCGGTGGACTCCACTCTCGACTTCGCGGACTACCTGCGCGAGTTGGATTCTCGTGCGACGGATCTCGGGATCGTCGAGCATGCAGAAGCCTGGCTGGACTTCGGCGACGACGTGCTGGAAGCCACCGTCACCGAGTTCCCGGCCGGAGAACCTGGAACGGCCGATGCAGGTGTGTGGGACACCGCGGATGCGCCGGACACCGCGGATGCGCTCGATACCGACCGCACCCGCGCTGCCGCACTGATCGCCCTGGCGCGCACTCTCACCGACCTCGGTGCCGGCGAGGCGTGGCTGGTCGAGATCGACGAACCCGACCGGGATGGACACGCTCGTACGATCGGGCATCTGCGCAGACGGTATCCGTTCTCTCTGAGTTCGGCGGATGCCCAGAGGAGCATCGACGAATTCCTGAATGCGCACAGGGACGATCCGGACCCGTCGACCTACGACGTGGCCGCATACACGAGCGAACACACGGTCGGTGTGTTCGAGGAGATGCCACGAGCAACCGTCGCTCTCGTCATCGGCCGATCTTCACAGTTCACGGAGATGCGCAGCTCTGCACCGACGTTCGCGTTGACGACGAACTCGTCGATCCGCGCTCGTGTGACGGCGGCAGACCGGGCTCTCGGCGGCCTACCGGTAGCGGACGCCGCTCGAACCTGGGCCCGACACTTGCGGACCGCGCTCACCGATGCGCGGCGCAACGGGGATTCGGCGGACCTCGTTCCCCTGCTGTCGGACGTGGATGCAGCTCGGTTGCGGCGGAGTTTCGGACCGGTGCGGCACGTGTGGCCGCTCTCGCCCCTCCAGACCGGCCTGTTGTTTCACCTGCTCGCCGGGAGCGAGGGCGAGGCGGACGTCTACGTCTCGCAGACCGTGGTCGAGCTGTCGGGACACATCGATCGAGACCGCCTCGACGCGGCAGCGAGGGCATCGATCGACAAATTCCCCAACGTTGCAGTGGGTTTCGCCGAGATCGGTGATCGCGCGGTGCAGGTGGTTCCGGAGACGTTCGATGTGCCGTGGACGTACCGCACCGGCAGCGATGTCGACGGGTTCGCCCGCGAACAGGCGTCGATACCGTTCGACGCCTCGAACCCGCCGCTCCTTCGCTTCGGTCTTCTGTCCGACGGACCGACCCATCATCATCTCGTCTTCACGGCGGAGCACATTCTGCTCGACGGGTGGTCGATCTGGCGATTCCTGATGTCCGTCCTCGACAGCTACACCGACGAAGACGCCGAACGGAGCAGATCCACAGCATCTTTCGGCACTTACCTGGCATGGCTTTCTCGACAGGACCTGCCCGCCGCCGAGAGAGAATGGCAGAGATATCTCGGAGGGATAGACGAGCCCACCCTCGTCGCTCCGCGCCGCCGATCGCTCGGTGCGACGTCGTCGTCGAACTCTCGGGACCTACGCGTGACCGTGGATCCCGTGGTGTCCCAGGGTCTGCTCGAGGTCGCTGCCACCGCGGGCGTCACCCTCTCGACGGTGTTCGAGGCGGCGTGGGGAATGACACTGCGTCGCATTCTGGGCACCGACGACGTGCTCTTCGGATCGGTGGTGTCGGGGCGCCCACCCGAGATCGACGGAATCGACACCACGATCGGGTTGCTGTTCAACACTCTTCCGACACGATTCACCTCGAACCCGTCGCACACGGTGACCGAGATGCTGCAGAAAGCCCAGCAGGACAAGCTGCTTCATCTGACGCACCCGTACGTCACCCTGTCGGCGCTGCTGCAGATGTCGGGACACCGCGCACTGTTCGACACACTGTTCGTCTTCCAGAACACCCCGGTGATCTCACCGGAAACACCGTTCGGTCCGCCGGGCAGCCGGGTGCGCGTCGAGAACGTGACGCTGCGCGACGCGACGCACTACCCGCTGTCGATAGTCGTCGACCCGGACGCCGGGTCCACCTCGGCCCCGACTGCCGGGTTGCGGGTGATGTTCCAGGAGGACGTCGTCGACGAAGTGACGGTACGCGAGTGGATCGACACCTTCACCCGGACGCTCGACGCGATCACGAAGAACGTCGACGGTCTCGTCGCACGCTGCGACCCACTCACCGACGCGCAACGCGACCTGCTGGTGCACCGTTTCAACGACACGGCGCGTGCTGTCCCGGAGTTGTCCGTCTACGACCTTCTGCTGCGCCAGGCCGAGAGTTCTGCATCGTTTCCCGCGGTTCGTGCAGGCGACACCGTCCTGACCTATGCAGAGCTGGTCGAGCGAGCGAACCGAACCGCCCGTGTCCTGCTGTCGCTCGGAGCGGGGCCGGACCGTCGGGTCGCGTTGTTGCTCCCCCGATCCGAGGACATGGTGGTCGCGTTGTTCGCGGTGTTCGCGGCACACAGTGCGTACGTGCCGATCGACCCCGAACACCCGCAGGACCGGATCGGTCACATGCTCGCGGTGTCCGAACCCGCGGTGATCCTGACGGATTCGTCTCTCGTCGATCGGCTTCCCGAGCATCTTCGGACTGCGCCGAGCACGGTGCTGCTGGATCTGTCGCGTGAGGCGATCGACGACGCATCCGGCGCGGCCGTGACCGACGACGATCGCGGCGCACACACCGATCTCGACCAACTCGCGTACGTCATCTTCACGTCCGGTTCCACCGGGCGCCCCAAGGGTGTGGCCGTGCCGTACCGAGGTCTGACGAACATGTTCTACAACCACGAGGCCGCCATCTTCGAGCCGGTTCTTCTCCGTCAGGGCGGCCGACGGATCAGGATTGCGCACACCACGTCGTTCTCGTTCGACGCCTCCTGGGAGCAGCTGCTGTGGCTGCTCGCGGGCCACGAGGTGCACGTGATCGACGAGGATCTGCGACGCGACCCGGAACAACTGCTCGAGTACTACGACGAGCACCGGATCGATGCATTCGACGTGACGCCCACGTACGGAGAACATCTCGTCGATCAAGGACTGCTGGACCGCGAGCGTTGCCGGAGTTCGGCATCCGGGTCGGTCGATTCCGGAGCGACGGGCGTGGTGTTCGTCTCGCTCGGCGGGGAGGCCGTCGGAGACGGGCTGTGGGATGCGTTGCGCTCCGCCCCCGGTGTGGACGGCTACAACCTCTACGGGCCGACCGAGTACACGATCAACGCACTCGGTGCCGATGTCGCCGACACCGAGCGGCCGAGCCTCGGGCGACCGATCGCGAACACCGCGGCGTACGTACTCGATTCCACACTGTCACCGGCACCCATCGGTGCGGTCGGCGAATTGTATTTGGCCGGAGCGGGATTGGCACGAGGATACTTCGCGATGCCGGCCATGACCTCGGACCGTTTCGTCGCCTGCCCGTTCGGTGCACCTGGTGCACGGATGTACCGGACAGGTGACCTGACGAGGCGTCGCCCCGACGGCACACTCGACTACCTCGGTCGAGCCGACGACCAGGTCAAGATTCGCGGTCATCGCATCGAGCCGGCCGAGATCGCGAACGTCTTGACCGCGCAGGATCGTGTCGCTCGCGCTGCGGTCGTCACCGTGACCGGATCGGCCGGAGATCGCGCACTGGCCGCGTACATCGTCCCCGAGAAGGGTGCCGCGATCGACGTTGCGATCGTCAAAGCCGCTCTGCGTCAGCAGCTTCCCGCGTACATGGTTCCGTCCGCCATCACGGTGGTCGACGATGTACCACTGACCGTCAACGGCAAGTTGGATACCCGTGCACTGCCTGCACCGGAGTGGGATGCCGCGGCGGCAGATTCGGCCGACGCGGAGAACGCACTCGAACAAGCGATCGCCGACATCTTCGTCGAGATTCTCGGAACCACGCGGGTAGGCCGTGACGACGACTTCTTCGCGCTCGGCGGGCACTCGTTGCTCGTCGTCCGGCTGACGCGTCGACTCGAGTCCGTGCTCGGCCGATCCGTCGGAGTTCGAGACGTCTACGCCCGGCCGACGCCTGCCGCACTCGCCGACACCGCCGCGTCGGGATCGGAATCCGGAACGATGCTCGATCCGGTGTTGCGGCTGCGCGACGCAGGGCCGAACACGGTGTTCTGCTTCCAGCCCGCAGGTGGCCTGGCGTGGTCGTACATGGGCCTGGTGCGTTTCCTTCCCGCTCCCACTTCGGTAGTGGCACTGCAGGATCCGTACCTGTCCGATGGCGAGATCGAACTCGACACGTTCGACGCCCTGGTCGACGACCAGTACCGCCGAATGCGCGAGGTGTCGCCCTCCGGCCCCTATCATCTGCTCGGGTGGTCGTTCGGCGGCCAGATCGCCCACGAGGTGGCAGCACGGCTCGACGCTGCGGGTGAGACCGTTGCGTCGCTCGTGCTGCTGGATTCGTTCATCGTTCCGTCCGACGCACCGGCGCAGGAGCAGCTGGAGTCCCAGCGCGAGGACATCGCGGCCTACGTAGGCAGCGACTCGCTCCTCGGTGCGCTCGACGACACCACCAGAGAGCGACTCGTGTCGGCTCACGTACGCCACCTCCGGTTGACGGCCTCGGCAGACCCCGCACCGTTCGACGGCGACGCCCTCCTCGTGTCCGCCACCGAAGGGCTCGATCCCGACTTCGGTGCGCAACGAGAGACGTTGTGGCGGGAGCGAATCCGCGGTGAACTTCGGGTGGATCCCTATGATCTGCCGCACCTCGCACTCGGGCAGGCACGCGGATGGAATGCCATCGGCCCTGCCGTCGCCCAGTACATCCTCGAGAGGAGTAGATGACCCCCTTCGACACGTTCCACCATCCACGATCGACTACGAAAGCAGACACATGATCGACTCCCGAGCCCACACTTCGAGCAGATTCCGATCCGCACCCCGCGCCCTCACAGGAGGTATCGCGGTTCTCGTGCTCGCCGCTGCCGCAGCGTGCAGCAGTGGCACCGCCGACACCGACGATGCCGGCACCCAGGTCGTCGACCTGAACGCGAACCCGGCCGCGTGCAGCGAGAACGACCGCGTCGACACGGTCGACCGCGCGTCAGGACCGTTCACGTACACCGACGGCCGCGGACGGACCATCTCCCTCGATTCACAACCGAGCAGAATCATCGCCGACGAGGAATCGGCCGCAGCGCTGATGTCGTACGGAATCAAGCCGATCGCCATATGGTCCACCACGCCGATGGGGACAAGCCCGATTCTGAGTTGCTCCGACCTGTCCGGCATCGAATCCGTCGGCGACAGCTGGGGGACATTCGATTTCGAGAAGGCTGCGAGTCTCGACCCGGATCTTGTCATCGGCGAGTTCAACCCTCGATTCGGACAGTTCGGCAAGCTGACCACCACCGCCGATTCGTCCAAGGCCGACACGATCGATCAGCTCGCTCCCACCCTCGGGGTCACCTTGGACACGACGTCGACGGCCAAGACCATCGAGAACTACGCGGGGCTTGCCTCGTCACTCGGAGTCGACCTCGACACTCCGCAACTGGCAGACATCAAGGCCGACTACGACGCCGCCGTCGCGAATTTCGAGAAGGTTGCCTCCGAGCGCCAGGACCTCACCGGCGTCGGAGTGTGGCCACTCGACGTCGCGTACGTCCTCGATCCGTCTGCGGATCCGGACTTCAGCGATTACCAGCGCTGGGGACTGAAGATGTACACGCCGGACGGTACCGATGACGGGTACTGGAAGAAGGTGTCGTGGGAGAACGTGTCGAGTGTCGATGCCGACGTCGCGTTCGTCTATCACGACGTCGCCAACGCCGCCGACGTGAAGCTCGCCGATATTCCGAGTCGCTACCCGGCCTTCGACACGATCGCCGCCGTCGACAAGCAGCAGATGGTGTTGTGGGACTACGGCGCCAACAAGAGCTACAGCCGCTACACCAAGACCATCGACATCTATGCCGACGCGCTGTCCAAGGCGCAGAAGGTCACGCCCGAGTAATTCGGCGGACCGTGAGCTACGGGGTCACCGGCAGACATCTGCCGGTGGCCCCGTAGTTCGTCGAGGCGGCGCCTACAGCGCGGCTGCGATCTCTGCGGCCTGCCGGTCCAGTTCGGCTCGTTGCGGAGACGACGGCCGAGCACGGAGGCCGAAGCCGTCGCCGATCATCCGTGGGATGACGTGCAGATGCACGTGGAAGATTTCCTGACCGGCCACCGTACCGTCGGCCAGAAAGAAGTTGACGCCGGCGACACGCGGATTGCTGGCTCGCACAGCGGCGGCCACCTTCTGCCCCACCACGAACAGGTGCGCGCCGATCTCCGGCGGCAACTCCGCCAGCGTCCGATACTGCTCCTTGGGCACCACCAACACATGTCCGCTGGTGAGCGGCCTGATGTCCATGAACGCAATCGCTGTCTCGTCCTCGTGGACGCGAGAAGCCTCGGCCGTCCCGGCAATGATCTCGGCGAAAATCGTGTAGGGGTTCACAGCCACCGAGCGTAGGCGCTGGATGCTCTGACGCTGCGGGGCACGGACCCGGAGACTACTGTTTGCCGATGAGCATCGGCGGGGTTCTCTTCGACATCGACGGCGTCCTGGTGTCGTCGTGGCAGGCGGTGCCAGGGGCAGCGGACACTCTGAAGTACCTGGACAGCAAGGATATTGCTCGCGCATTCCTGACCAATACGACGTCCAAGACCCGTGGGCAGATCGCTACGGCACTGCGCGACGTGGGGCTGGACGTGCATTCGGACGAGATCGTCACGGCCGCGTCACTCACCGCGGATCATCTCCGGGAGAACTATCCCGATGCGCGAGTGGTCCTGATCAACAACGGTGAGATCGCAGGCGACATGCCGGGAATCGAGTTCGTCGACGAGACGTCCGAGGATCCCGATGTCGTGGTCGTCGGCGGAGCAGGCCCGGAGTTCACCCACGAGCGACTCAGCCGCGTCTACGACTGGCTGTGCCGGGGCATACCCGTCGTCGCGATGCATCGATCGCTGATGTGGAGCACCGGAGCCGGACTGCGCATCGACACGGGCATGTACCTCGGCGGCATGGAGCAGGCGTCGGGACACACCGCGAAGGCCATCGGCAAGCCGGCTCCGCTGGGATTCCGGACCGCGTCCGAGCGGATGGGTGTCGACCCGGACGACGTCGTCATGGTCGGCGACGATCTCGACAACGACGTCCTCGCCGCCCAGGTCGTCGGGATGACGGGAGTGCTCGTCCGCACCGGGAAGTTCCGTCAGGACGTGCTCGATCGACGCAGCACCGACGAGTTCGCGATGGAACCCGACCACGTGATCGACTCGGTCGCCGACCTGCCCGACGTCCTCGGCGACTAGAGAATCGGCGACGGCGTGTACGACGCCCCGGCCGGGAATTTCGCGATCAGACGCTCCACTGCCGAGACGACCGCAGCGACCTGAGCGTCGGCGGCACCGACGAAGGCCGTCTTGTCCGCCAGCGCGGCGTCGAGGGCGGCGCGATCGAGGGGAAGGCGATCGTCGGCGGCCAGGCGGTCGAGCAGGTCCGGTTCGAGGCCTTGCTCACGCATCGCGAGCGCGACGGCGACGGCGTGTTCCTTGATCGCCTCGTGCGCCGTCTCGCGTCCGACGCCTGCGCGCACGGCGGCCATCAGCACCTTGGTGGTCGCGAGGAACGGCAGGTAGCGGTCGAGTTCCTTGGCGATGACGGCCGGGTAGGCACCGAATTCGTCGAGCACGGTCAGGAAGGTCTCGATGAGTCCGTCGATGGCGAAGAAGGCGTCGGGCAGCGCGACGCGACGCACGACGGAACAGAAGACGTCGCCCTCGTTCCACTGCGCTCCGGCGAGCTCGGCGGCCATCGAGCCGTAGCCGCGCAGCACCACCTGCAGGCCGTTGACGCGTTCGCACGAGCGGGTGTTCATCTTGTGCGGCATCGCCGACGAGCCGACCTGGCCCGCCTGGAAGCCCTCGGTGACGAGTTCGTGGCCGGCCATCAGGCGGACGGTGTGCGCGAACGAGGACGGTCCGGCACCGATCTGGACCAGCGCGGAGACGACCTCGTGATCGAGCGAACGGGGATACACCTGGCCGACGCTGGTGAGTGTGTGCCGAAAACCGAGGTGATCGGCCACGATGCGCTCGAGCGCGACGAGCTTGGCGGAGTCGCCGCCGAACAGGTCGAGCATGTCCTGCGAGGTGCCCATCGGGCCCTTGATTCCGCGCAACGGGTAGCGCGCGATCAGTTCCTGCACCCTCGACAGCGCCAACAGCAGCTCGTCTGCGGCAGAGGCGAAACGCTTGCCCAGTGTGGTGGCCTGAGCTGCGACGTTGTGGCTGCGACCGGCCATGACCAGCGAGGAGTACTCGGCGGCGCGCTCGGCCAACCGCTTCGCGACGGCGACGCCGTGCGCGTGGACGTGTTCGAGCGAGCGCAGGATCTGCAGCTGCTCGACGTTCTCGGTGAGGTCGCGGCTGGTGAGTCCCTTGTGGATGTGCTCGTGGCCGGCGAGAGCGTTGAACTCCTCGATGCGGGCCTTGACGTCGTGGCGGGTGACGCGCTCACGCTCGGCGATCGACGCGAGATCGACCTGGTCGACGACGGCTTCGTAGTCCGCGATGGCCGCGTTGGGGACGTCGACTCCGAGGGAGGACTGCGCACGCAGCACGGCGATCCACAGTTGACGTTCGAGGGCGATCTTGTGCTCCGGAGACCACAGCTCCACCAGTTCGGGGCTTGCGTAACGGGTGGCCAGGACATTCGGGATGCTCACGAGCGTCCAGCTTACGGGGCGCCGTTGTCGGTCTCGGAAGACGACTGCTCTGTTTCGACAGTGGACTGCACCACCGACCTCCCGCGTGCCGGCCCGCCGCGTGGAATAACCGCGGCGCATTCCGATGTTGCAGCCGCCGTGAGCCGAACAGTGAAGGTCGACATCTGGTCCGATATCGCGTGCCCGTGGTGCTTCGTCGGCAAGCGTCGTTTCGAGGCAGGCGCTGCGGAGTTCACCGCCGGGGGCGGAACTCTGGAGGTGGAGTTCCACTCGTTCGAGCTGGCACCCGACACACCTGTCGACTTCGACGGCAGCGAGGTCGACTTCCTCGTCTCTCACAAAGGAATGCCGGCCGCCCAGGTCACGCAGATGTTGGGGCAGATGACCGAGCTGGCCGCAGGCGAGGGGCTCGCATACGACTTCGACGCCTTGCAGCACACCAACACCGTCAAGGCGCACGAGCTCCTGCACTTCGCCAAGTCGAAGGGCAAGCAGGTCGAGATGAAGGAACGGCTCCTGGCGGCCTATTTCGAGGAGGGCCGCCACGTCGGCCGCACCGATGACCTCGCCGACCTTGCCGCGGAGGTCGGCCTCGACCGTGACGAGGTGGTCGAGGCACTGAAGTCCGAGCAGTTCCTGCCGGCAGTGCGCGCGGACAAGGAACAGGCCATCGCCTACGGGATCAGCGGTGTGCCGTTCTTCGTGATCGACGGACGGCTCGGTGTGTCGGGCGCGCAGGCCCCGTCGGTATTCGCCGACGTCCTGCAGAAGGCCGCTGCCGACTCATGAGCGGTCCTTTGGAGATGGTCGGCGACGACCACGGCCCCGTCTGCGAAGACGGTGTGTGCGAGGTGCCGCCGATCCGAGACGCAGACTCCGGCGAGACCGACTAGCAGTTCAATCGGCCGGCACCTGTTCCGCCGGTGCCACGATGTCGATGACGGCCAAGAGCATGCTTCGGGCCATGTGGCGCGGGTCGGGGTCCACTTCGCTGAGCGCTCCGACGACGGCCCCGTCGACCACTGCCACGAGTCGTCTCAGTTGCTCTTCCTGCACGGTTCGGCCCGATCTGCGAAGCACATCGGTGAGCAGGTCGTCGATCTGGGCGCGCAGCCGCAGTTGCACCTCTCGCAGTTCGGGATGCCGGGCCGAGGCGATGAAGCGTTCGTATCTCGCGATCAGCTGCTCATGGCCGTCCTGGGGCCCGATGAGCAGGTCGACGATGAGGTCGACCGTCGACTCCATCTCGTTCGAGCACTTGCCCTCGTCGTCGATGCGACCGCGCATCACGTCGATCTCGCGCGTCCCGACGACGTCGACCGCCGCGGCTACCAGGTCTCCGAGGGACTCGAAATAGTAGGTGGTCGACGCCAGCGGCAACCCCGCTCGTGCGGCCACCGATCGGTGCCGCACCGCGTCGAATCCGCCCTCGACGAGAAGGTCCGCAGCGGCCGACGCCAATGCCTGGCGGCGGCGCACCCCCTTCGGAGTCGCACCCGACACCTTGTGCTGCGACTCGGTCGGACCTGCGGACATTCAAGTCATCGTGCCAGCTCGAGGCCATTCGTCGGACTGCTTTCGCGCTATGGAATTGTCGTCACTCGTGGCACATCGAACGATCGACCTTCGCTCCGACACCATCACCCGACCCGATTCGGTCATGCGAAAAGCCATGGCCGACGCCGAAGTGGGCGACGACGTCCTCGATCACGATCCGACGATGGCGGCGCTGGAAGAAGCAGTGGCAGGGTTGCTCGGGCTCGAGTCGGCACTGTGGGTGCCGTCGGGCTCGATGGGCAACATCATCGCGCTGATGCTGCATCTGCAACGCGGCGATCGCTTCCTGGCACCCGAGCATGCGCACGTGCTGGGTTCCGAGCTCGGCACCGCCGCATGGCTGGCAGGCGGGATGCCCGACGCCCTCCCCCACGACGGCGGCCCCGGACGCCCCCTCGCGTCGACGGTGCGCGCCAAGGCCGGCGGCGCAGGGCCGTACTTCTCGCTGCGGACCACGCTGCTGTCGCTCGAGAACACCCACAACTTCGCCGGTGGTGCCGTGTTCGGCCCGGACGAATGGTCCGAACTCGTTGCCGTCGCACGTGACTCGGGTCTGAAGATTCACCTGGACGGCGCGCGACTGTGGAATGCCGCTGTGGCCCTGGATGTTCCGATCGCGTCGCTCACTGCAGGCGCCGACACGGTGCAGGTCTGCCTGAGCAAGGGCCTCGGTGCACCCGTCGGCTCGATGTTGGTCTCGGACTCCGCACGTATCCACGAGGCGCGACGTGTCCGAAAGATGTTGGGCGGCGGCGTCCGTCAGGGTGGCGTGTTGGCCGCCGCCGGGCTCGTCGCATTGGGTCGCATCGGTGACCTGGCCGAGGATCACGCCAACGCGTCCGCACTCGCGTCCGGGCTGCGCGAGCGAGGCTGGGAGGTGGCGGAACCGGAGACGAACATCGTCCTCGCAACGGTTCCCGACCCGGCGACGACGGTCACCGAGCTGGCCGAGCTGGGCATCGCCGCGGTGACCGTCGCGGGCAAGGTGCGCTTCGTGACCCACCGCGACGTCGACGCCTCCGATATCTCCGAGGTACTGGAGCGGCTGCGCCGCACGTGAACGCCGTGCCTTCCTGTCGTTCCGCAGCGGAACGACCCCAAGGCACCTCACTCACATGCGACGAAGTCGCTCCAACGCCTCCTCGACGTCGGACGTGGTGCCCGCGAACGAGAATCGCACCGTGTGGTTCCCGCGGACGGTGTCGAAGTCGACCCCGGGTGCCAACGCGACACCGGTCTCCGCCAGCACTCGGGCGCACCAACCACGCGAGTCGTCGGTGAGGTGCGCGATGTCGGCGTAGACGTAGAAGGCACCATCGGCCGGTGCGAGATCGGTGATGCCCATGGCCGGCAGACCGTCGAGCAGAATTCGGCGGTTGACTGCATAGCGCTCGACGTGTGAATCCAGCTCTCGGCGTGATTCTTCGGTGAACGCGGCGATGGCGGCAACCTGAGAGATCGCCGGTGGGCAGACCGTCATGTTCGACGCCAATCGTTCGACGGCCCTGCGCAATCGGGTCGGCAGCAGCATCCACCCCAGCCGCCATCCGGTCATCGAGAAGTACTTCGACACCGATCCGATGGCGACGGATTCCGTGGAGGTCTCCCAGGCGCTCGACGTGCGCGCGTCCCCGTAGGCGATGCCGTGGTAGATCTCGTCGGAGATCAACAGGGTTCCGTGCTCGTCGCACCAGCGCGCGATCGCAGCCAGCTCGTCGGGGTCGATGATCGTGCCGGTGGGGTTGGCGGGGCTCGCGATGATCAGACCCGCGGGCGGCTCGGGCAGTTCGTCGAGCATGGCGACGGTCGGTTGGAACCGCGTCTCTTCCACGCAGTCCAGTTCGACGACGCGGCAGCCCAACGCGGCCAACGTGTTTCGATATGCCGGATAGCCAGGCCTCGCCATGACGACGGTGTCGCCGGCGTCGAACGCAGCGAGGAACAGCAACGTGAACGCGCCCGACGACCCGGTGGTGATCACCACGTCCGCGGCGTCGACGGTGATGCCGTACCGCGCGCTGTGGTACTCGGCGATCGCACGACGCAGCGGCAGAATTCCGAGCGTCTCGGTATACCCGAGCAGGTGCGCATCCAGGGCCTCGCGGGTAGCGCGCAAGACCGGCTCGGGTGCCCGGGTGGAGGGTTGACCTGCAGCAAGCGAGAGCACGTCGCCGTGAGTGCGCGCCCGCTCGGCCGCTGCGGCGAAGACATCCATCACATGGAACGGCTCGACCTTCGATCGCTGCGATTCACTGTGCATTGTTTCGACCCTACCGACGTCGATTCGCTCGGTACCTCGAGCCGTAGCAAACGCGCGCGCATTTGCCATGTGCGCGCAAAACCGCGTCGTTTCGGAGGCGATTCTGCGCGCATCCGACGAATGCGCGCGCGTTTGCCCCCGACGACCGGCCTCGACAAACCCGGCCGACGCAGCGCACCTACAGCGCGATTCGACCCTCCACCGCAGCCAGGCCGATGTCCGTGCGAAAGTGGCTGCCCGGCAATCGGATTCCCGCGATACGGGAGTAGGCATCGTCTCGGGCGGCGGTGAGGTCGAATCCGGTGCCGACCACGCTCAGCACGCGTCCGCCCGCAGAGACGACCGCGCCGTCCTTCACCGCGGTGCCGGCATGCAGGACGCCTGCGCCCTCGGAGCCCAGGATTTCGTCACCGGTGCGCGGTCGACCGGGATAGTTCTCGGCGGCGATGACGACGGTGACGGCAGCACCGTCCTTCCAACGCAGCGGCGGAAGTGACGCAAGCGTGCCGGTTGCGGTCGCAATCAACACCTCACCGATGGGCGATTCGAGCAGCGCGAGCACCGCCTGGGTCTCGGGATCGCCGAAGCGGCAGTTGAATTCGACGACCGCCGGGCCGTCGGCACCCATCGCCAGACCGGCGTACAGCAGACCGGAGAACGGCACGCCGCGCTGCACCATCTCGACGGCAACGGGCTTCACGACATCGCGGACGATTTCCTCGACGGCACCCTCGGGCAACCACGGCAGCGGGGTGTACGCACCCATGCCACCGGTGTTGGGTCCGGTGTCCCCGTCGCCGACGCGTTTGTGGTCCTGCGCGGGCAACAGCGGCACCACGGACTCGCCGTCGACGAGGCAGAACAGGGACACCTCGGGGCCGTCGAGGAACGACTCGAGCAGAACCGGGTGGCCGTTCTCGAGGAGCTCCGCCGCGTGATCGCGAGCGATGAGGCGATCGGTGGTGACGACGACACCCTTGCCTGCGGCCAGGCCGTCGTCCTTGACCACCCAGTTGGGGCCGAAACGGTCGAGGGCTGCGTCGAGCAGGGCAGGCGAGTCGACGATTTCACTGTGCGCGGTCCGCACACCCGCCGCTGCCATGACGTCCTTGGCGAAGGCCTTGGACCCTTCGATGCGGGCGGCCTCGGCGGAGGGACCGAACACGGCGATGCCGGCCTGACGGAGAGCGTCGGCCACGCCGAGGACCAGCGGAACCTCCGGTCCGATGACGACGAGATCGGCTTCGATCTTCTTCGCCAACGCGGTCACCGCCTCACCGGAGGCGACATCGACCGCGTGCTGCTCGGCGAGCTTCGCGGTACCTGCGTTGCCGGGAGCCACGAAGAGCTTCTCGACCGACGGATCGGCCTTCAACGCAAGAAGGAGGGCGTGCTCACGAGCACCGGAACCTATGACTAGTACGCGCACAGTGCATCAGACTATCTGCTCGACGCGAAAGCGCCCCGCACCTGTCACGGCGCGGGGCTCTTTCGTGGTGGTCCGGTGTTACTGGGTGAGGTCGTAGAACGTCACGTTGTCGACCGTGGTCGCGGTGAAGTTCTCGGTGACCCAGGCGGAAATTTCCGCCGAGGTACCCGACTCCATGCCCGGCATGCCGCCGCCTCCGATGAAGTAGTGGATCTCTCCGTCGGCGACGTACTGCTGGAATTGGGCGAGGGTCGGCGAGGGGTCGGTGCCGTTGAATCCACCGATCGGCATGACGGGATCCTCGGTGGCCAGTTGGTAGCCCGCCGCGGTGTTGGCTCCGATGGCCGCTGCCACCCAGGTGTAGGAGTCGGCGTCCTGCTCGAGCATCTCGGTGATGGCCGCAGTCGGTGCACTGCCTTCGAGCAGACCACCCATACCGCCGCCCATACCCCGAGCCGTTCCGCCCATCTCGGCCCCGCCGTCGCCGCCGGCAGCCCCCGCCTGACCCGGGAAACCCGCAGGCGGTTGCATTCCGGCAGGCAACTGAACCCCGGCAGGCAACTGCATACCGCCGGGCATTCCGCCCGGGCCGCCCCGACCTTCGCCCATACCGCCGAATCCGCGGATACCGGTGTTCGGACCGGCCGAGACGATGGCACCGGTGTGCGGAGTATCGATCGTGTCGACCGCGTAGGCCGTCGGCCCGGCGAGTCCGGCGAACATCACCGCCAGGATCGACGCCGCCGCCAGCCTGCCGCGGGTCAGCGCAGGAACGAGCAGTGCTACCGCTGCCACAACTCCGACGACGACGATCGCCCACTTCAGCCATGGCACGAAACTCTCACTGCGACCGAGCAACACCCACGCCGTCACGACGGTCGATGCCACCGCGACGGCCATCGCGATGCGTACCCAGTACGTGTCGCGTCGACGCCACAGCACCACACTGCCGATGCCGATCAGCGCGGCGACGGCGGGTGCGAGCGCAACGGTGTAGTACGCGTGGAAGATTCCGGCCATGAAGCTGAACGTCAGACCGGTGACGAGAAGCCAGGATCCCCAGACGATCAGCGACGCGCGTTGCCCGTCGGTTCGAGGTGACCTGCCGCGCAACACGAGTCCGACGACGAGCAGGATCAGCGCCGCCGGGATCAGCCAGGCGATCTGGCCACCCTGGGAGGAGTCGAACATACGGAAGATTCCGGTTTCTCCCCAGATCCCACCGGGCATCCCACCCGCCATTCCGCCGGGCATGTCCGCGCCCATACCGCCGCGCCCGGGAGTGACACTTCCGGTCTCGTCGCCACTGAGGCGACCGAATCCGTTGTACCCGAGCGTGAGTTCCAGAATCGAATTGTTCTGCGAGCCACCGACCCATGGCCGGGAGGACGCCGGCCAGAATTCCACGATCAGAATCCACCATCCCGCCGAGACGAGCATCGCGCCCAGCGCGCCGAAGAGCTGCCACAGCCGGGTGAGGAACTTGGGCGGCCCGGCGATCAGGTAGGTCAGAGCCAGCGGCGGTACGACGAGCATCACCTGGAGTTGCTTGGTGAGGAAGCCGAATCCGACGAACATGCCGGTGATCAACAGCCACTTGGTCTTTCCGGTCTCGACGCCTCGCAGCAACGCCCAGACCGAGGCGATCATCAGCAGCACCAGCAACGCGTCGGGATTGTTGAACCGGAACATCAGTGCGGCAACCGGAGTCACGGCCAGTACCAGGCCGGCGAGCAGACCCGCCGATCCGCCGAAGCGCCGCTTGACGGTCGCTCGCAGCAGTGCCACGGAGGCGACGCCGAGGAGGGCCTGCGGGACCAGCATCGCCCAGGTGTTGAGTCCGAAGATGCGCACCGACAACGACATCAACCACAGCGACATCGGGGGCTTGTCGACGGTGATCGAATTGGCCG
This sequence comes from Rhodococcus sp. NPDC006774, assembly GCF_040636045.1. Taxonomy (NCBI): domain Bacteria; kingdom Bacillati; phylum Actinomycetota; class Actinomycetes; order Mycobacteriales; family Nocardiaceae; genus Rhodococcus; species Rhodococcus sp. NPDC006774. The sequence continues at coordinate 58,647 of NZ_JBEYIW010000011.1, forward strand.
CGTCGGAGGAGCCGAAGAAGAAGGCCTTCCACGACACCGAACCCGCCTGTATCGCAGCGGAATAGAAGGAGTTGGCCCAGCCCGACGCGCCGAGTCCCCAGATGTAGGCAACGCCGGTTCCGAAGAGCAGAGCCACCAGCCCGATCAGTTCCCAACGTGGGGACGTCACCGGTGTGGAATCGGCAGCCGCGGAGGGCCGCTCGATCGTCGTCGTCACAGGCTCTTCTCCGAACTCGCGGACTCCGAGCCTGCGTCGGAGGAACTACGGAAGACCCACCGCAGGGCGACGAATCGGCACACCGTGGCAACGAGATTGGCGACGATCAGGACGGCGAGTTCGACGTGCCGGGACACATCGGGCACCCAGGCATGCAGTACCGCGAGCGATCCACTGGTGACGAGCAGGGCGAAGCCGAAGATGGCCAGTCCCTGCAGTTGGTGCTTGCCTGCACCATCCGATCCACGGACGCCGAAGGTGAAGGCGCGGTTGGCCGCGGTGTTGAGCACCGCGGTGATCAGCAGTCCGAAGAAGTTCGCGGCCTGCGCGCCGATCAACGAGTGCAGCACGAGATACAGCAGCGCGTAGGCGATGGTGCTGGCGACGCCGATGATGCCGAATCGCACCATCTGACTGATCATTCCGTGCGGTACTCCGGGCACGAGCGGCTCCCGTCCCAGGCTTCGACGCAGTTCGGCGACGGGCAACACTCCGGTGGCCAGGGCGCGGCCGACGCGCCAGCATCCCTGCAGGTCCTTGACGGCGGTATCGACGATGTTGACGCTGCTGTTCGGGTCGTCGACCCAGTCGACGGGGACCTCGTGGATACGCAGGCCGACTTTCTCGGCGATGACGAGCAGTTCGGTGTCGAAGAACCATCCGGTGTCTTCGACGAGCGGCAGCAGTTGCCGGGCCACATCGGTGCGCATGGCCTTGAAACCACACTGCGCATCGGAGAATCGTGCTCGCAGCGAGGTACGCAGAATGAGATTGTAACTGCGCGAGATGAATTCACGCTTCGCACCGCGGACCACCCGGGACGATCGGTTGAGCCGAGATCCGATGGCGAGGTCCGAGTGACCGGACATCAGCGGCGCGATCAGCGGCATCAGAGCGTTGAGGTCGGTGGAGAGGTCGACGTCCATGTAGGCCACGACATCGGCGTCCGATGCCAGCCAGACGGCCTTGAGTGCTCGTCCGCGACCCTTCTCGTCCAGGTGATGGACCTGAACTCCCTCGATCTCGTCGGCGAGCCGATGTGCCACCGCGAGGGTGCTGTCGGTACTGGCGTTGTCGGCGATGGTGATTCGCGACCGGAACGGGATCCGCTCTTCCAGATGCTCGTGCAGACGACGAATGCACTGTTCGAGATCCGCCTCTTCGTTGTATACCGGAATGACCACCTCGAGAGTGGCCGTGGCGTTCGAGCCGGGCCGCTGGCCTGCTGCTCGTGCGAGGGAATTCGTTGTCATGACGACAACGATCGGGCCCGGACCTTGAATCGCCCTGCGACCGACCTGGCAATTACCTGGGAGCCACGACCACTGGTAGGGCCCCGGTCGAGTCGGGTAGGGCATCCTGTTCCCATGGCTTCCATTTTCAGCAAGATCATCGCCGGTGAGATTCCCGGACGTTTCGTCTGGCAGGACGACGACGTGGTTGCGTTTCTGACGATCGCGCCGGTCACGCAGGGGCACACGCTGGTGGTTCCGCGTGAGGAGATCGACCAGTGGCAGGACGTCGACGGTGCCGCGTTCGCCAAGATCACCGCCGTCGCGCAGATCATCGGCCAGGCCGTCCGGACCGCGTTCGACGCACCGCGCGCCGGTCTGCTGATCGCCGGGCTGGAGGTTCCGCACCTGCACCTGCACGTGTTCCCGGCGTACGACATGGGGAACTTCGACATTTCGGGTGCCGATCCGAATCCGTCGGCGGAGTCGCAGGACGAGGCCGCGGCCAAGCTCCGAGCAGCGTTACGCCACCTCGGGCACGAGGCTCACGTCCCGAACTGAGACATCTCGCTCACCGCAGCGGCACCAACAGCCGTCGACGCGTCCTGAGCTGCATGGACACGTCGTCCGATCGGGTGTCGGGGTCGTAACCAGGGCCGATGTCGGTGTCGATGTCGTGCGGTCCCGGCGCGAGCCCGCATTCGGGGCACATCCCCAGTGGTCCGAGGTCGGTTCCGCAGGGCGCGTGGATGAATCGACGACGCTTCCCTGCGGGTTTCGCGGTCTGTTCCTCACCCCAGTAGCTCAGGGCGAAGACGGCGGGCCACAGTCCTTCGAGGGCGGCTGTTGGCACGTAGTTCTCGCGTCCGCCCTCCGATACACGAAGTCGTTCGAGCAACCCGGCGTCGACCAATGCGCCGAGTCGCTGAGCGAGGACGGCCTTGGAGATGTCGAGGTGGACCTGGAAATCACCGAAGCGTCGAACGCCGAAGAAGCAGTCGCGAACGATGAGCATGGTCCATCGCTCGCCGACGAGTTCGAGGGCACGGGCCAGGGAGCAGTCCTGGCGGGCGTAGTCGATTCCGAGTGCCATGCCGCGATAGTACAGTCTGTTGACCGAACCAAGTCGGGCGTTTACAGTTCGATCACCAGACCACAAGGACAACGATGACCGATACTGCCCCCTCGCCCGCCGGCACTGCGAACAGCACCCGCGCACTCACCATCGCAGCGCTCGGCACCCTGCTGACCCTGATGGCGTTCACGGCACCGCTCGCGACCATCAACAGCACCGCGGCAGACCTGATGTCCGACGCCGCAGGACGCACCTGGATTCTCAGCTCCATGAGCATCGGCCTCGCCGCGGCCCTGCTCACCACCGGCACCGTTGCCGACGACTTCGGCCGTCGACGCACGTTCGCAGTCGGTGCAGCCGTCCTCGCCGTCGGCGCGATCGCCTGCGCGCTCTCGCCGAACACGCTGATCTTCGTCGTGGCGCGCATCGTGCAAGGCCTCGGCGGCGCGGCCGTCATCGCGTCGAGTCTCGGCATCATCGCCCACACCCACCCGGCCGGTCCGGTGCGCGCGAAGGCCAGCGGCGTGTGGGGCGCGAGCGTGGGTGCCGGAATCGCTCTCGGGCCCTTGCTCGCCGCAGTATTGGATCGCTGGGCAAGTTGGCGTGAGGCCTACGTGGTGCTCACGATCGCCACGCTCGCGCTGGCCGTCGCCGCACACCTGCTCGTCGAAGAATCCAGGTCCGACGCCCCGCGTGGCCTCGATCCGATCGGCGCGCTGCTGTTGGCGACGGGCATCGCCGCGTTGCTGGCCGCGCTGGTCGAGGGCAGGCAGGGCTGGACAGCCGTCACCCCGATCGTTCTGTTCGTCCTCGCGGCTCTGTTGCTGGCCGCTTTTGTGGTCCTCGAATTACGCAGCGCCACAGCGATGCTGGATCTCGCCCTCTTCCGACACCCCCCGTTTCTGGCCGCGACGGTCGCCGCGCTGGCCACCGGCGGCGGAATCATCGCTCTGATGTCGTACATGCCCGGATTCCTCGGAACCGTACTGGGAATCGATGCGCTCGGTGCCGCTCTGCTGCTGTTCGGCTGGTCTGCCACGTCCGTCGTCACCGCTTTGCTTGCCCGCAGGCTGCCGGCGTCGCTGAGCGGTCGGACACAACTCGCCGTCGGTCTGGTCGGCGTCGCGATCGGCATGGTGATGCTGACGGGGTTGTCCGAGAACGCAACCTGGTCGCGGCTGCTCCCCGGACTGCTCGTGGCAGGCATCGCGAGCGGAGTACTCAACGCCGCACTCGGGCGCGAGGCCGTGGCCAGTGTTCCCGCCGGGCGCGGCGGAATGGGCAGCGGAGCCAACAACACCGCACGCTACGTCGGTTCCGCAATCGGGGTCACCGTCGTTGCGGTGGTTGCCGTTCCGGCCGGCGACCACAGCGCGACTGCTCTGACCGAAGGCTGGAACACGGCTGCTCTGGTCACTGCCGCGATCTCGGTTCTCGGGGCCGTGGTCGTGGCGGCCTCACGCTCCCGGCGGTAGCGAGTACTCCTGCTCCGGCCTCCCGGTCGATCCGTAGCGCAGCTGCATGCGCAGTCGCCCCTTGGACACCAGGGTTGCCAGATAGCGCTGGGCCGTCGCGCGTGAAATGCCGATGGCCGCAGCAACTTCACCCGCGGACATCGGCTCGGCCGTCGTGCGCACCGCGTCGAGCACCAGATCACGGGTGACGGACTGCGAGGACGGCAGCGGTGCCGCAGCGCGCGGCCGGAGCGCGTCGAGTCCGCTGTCGATGTCGGCCTGGCTCAGCTCGTCCGAACGGTCGAGTGCGCCGCGGTATGTCAGGTATCCGGTGAGGCGATCGACCAATGCCGAGCGCGGAAACGGTTTGATCAGATACGTCCAGGCACCCGCGGTCATCGCCGAGCGAACCGTCTGCTGATCCGCCGCAGCGGAGAGCACCACTGCGTCGCACTCGAGTTCGCGCACCAGGTCGATTCCCGATCCGTCGGGCAGATAGACATCGACCAGCGCCAGATCGAACGACTGCGCCGATGCCAGCTCCCGAGCCTGGGCGATACTCGTCGCCACCGCGGCCACCTCGTAGTTGTCCAACGAATTCACCAGTGCGGCATGCAGATCCGCGACCCGGAAATCGTCGTCCACGACCAGTACTCTCATTGCGACACCTCGTCGGTCAGTAGTGCATCCGGGATCGACGCGATGAACACTGCGCCTCCTCGTTCGTTCTCCTCGGTGATCTGCCCACCGACATCGGCCAGCGTCACGTCGCCGCCGCGGGTGCGCGCGATCTGCCGACTCAGCGCCAGTCCCACTCCTCGACCGCCGGGCGAGTCGGCCGTCGACTTGGTCGAGACTCCCTCCACGAACACCTGATCGAGCTCCAGATTCACCCCGTCGCCGGAATCGACGACCACGATGTGCAGGGTCGAACCGTCCTGCACCAGTTCCACTTCCACCTCGGCCGGCCGCCTGACTCCCAGCCTGGCAGCGTCGATCGCGTTGTCGACGAGATTGCCCAGCACAGTCGTCACGTCGACCGGAACGGCCACCTCTCCCCCGACCCAGGTGTTCTCGCCCAACACCATTCGGACTCCGCTCTCGCGGGCGTGCGCGGCTTTGGCCGTCAGGAACGACCGCAGATAGGCGTCGGCCACGGCATCGATACCCTCGACGGTTTCCGATCTCGGCCCCACCCCGAGAATCTCGTCGATGTACTGCGACGCACGGTCCGGGTGACCTTCGTGCAGCAGTCCGCTGACCAGATGCATCCGGTTCGCGAACTCGTGGCGTTGGGCCCGCAGCACTGCCGACATGGACTGCACCGCGTCGAGCTGACGCGTCAGTGTCTCCACGTCGGTCCGGTCACGCACGGTCAGCACCGTACCCAGATTACGATTGTCACGCAGCACTTTTCGGGCGGAGGCGATGACGACCACCTCGTCCACGGCGGCGAGTACCGGCTCGGACGTCGGGGATTCGATGACTTCGAGCAGCCTCGGGGTCAGGCCGATGTCCTCGATGCGCATCCCCGGCTTACCATCGATCGAGAGCAGGGTGCGCGCCTCGTCGTTGACGACCGTGACGACTCCATCGGGGTCGATGGCGACCACACCCTCGCCGATGCCGTGCAGCACGGCTTCTTGTTCACGGACCAGTTCGGCGAGCTCCTCCGGCTCGAGCCCCAGCGTCAGCCGCTTCCACCTGCGCGCAAGCAGAGTCGAACCGATCAACCCGAGCAGCAGCACGGCACCGGTCACCAACGCGCCGTTGATCAGATCCTTCACCAGCTCGGTGCGCACGGCCGTGGTCGAGATACCGACACTCACTTCGCCGATCACCAGGTCGGTCGAACCGAGCGCCAGCACAGGCACTTTCGCGCGTACGGAGTCACCCAGAGTGCCGCGCTCCTGCTCGACCACCTCGTTGCCGGCCAACGCCCCCGACGGATCGGTGCTCACCCGCTGACCGAGCACCGTCGGATCGGGGTGCGCCAACCGCAGACCCCGATCATCGGTGATGACGACGAACAGAGCGTCGGTGCGATTTCGGGCCCCCTCGGCCGCGCGCTGCAACGCCCCGCCCGCCAACACTCCCGCGGGCGCGGCATCGGTGCCCGCGGTGTCGACCGCCGAGAACTGCTCGACGAGCGAGCGCACCTCCGGGTCCGACGCCACCGTCCGGGCGACCGCGAGCGCACGTTCGCCGTACTCCTCGCTCGCCTGCCTGCCACTGCTGATCGCGAACACCCCGAACGCCACTGCCAGGGCCACCGCCACCAGCGCTGCCTGCAACAACAGCACCTGGGTCCTCAATCGCACCCACCCAGGCTATGCGTCGGGCGGGCTCGAGCACAATGCGCAAAAGGCTCTTTACGTTGCTTGCGCGGGTAGTGCGCACAACGGCGACCCTGTGATGCCGGTTACGTAACTTCAGTCACACACGCAGTCCAACCGGACCCACCTCACACATTCGAGAAGGAGTGCACGATGTTGGTGATACTCGGCTTCCTCATGGTAGCCGCCTTCATGTTCTTGATCTTGACCAAGAGAGCCACGCCCGTCGTCGCACTCACCCTCGTACCCGTCATCTTCGGCCTACTGGCAGGCGCTGGGCTCGGCATCGGTGACATGATCACCGACGGCATCAAGTCCCTGGCCCCCACCGCGGCGTTGCTGTTCTTCGCCATCATCTTCTTCGGAATCATGATCGACGTCGGACTGTTCGACCCACTGGTGCGCGGCATTCTGCGCCTGGTACGCAACGACCCGATGAAACTCGTTGTCGGAACCGCCATTCTGGCCATGGTCGTCTCGCTGGACGGCGACGGCTCCACGACGTTCATCATCGTGACGTCCGCCCTGCTGCCGCTCTATCTCAAACTCGGTGTCAGCCCGGTGATCCTGACGGTCGTCGCCGGTCTCGCCAACGGCACGATGAACATCATTCCGTGGGGCGGTCCGACGGTTCGCGCTGCTTCCGCTCTCGGCATCTCCCCCTCCGACGTCTTCGTTCCCATGGTCCCCTCGATGATCGTCGGCCTGATCATCGTGCTGCTCTTCGCCGTTCACCTGGGCATCATGGAGCGCCGTCGCATCGGCAAGCTGATCTACGAACCAGAACTGGTGGCCTCCGGTGGCGGCGGCAGTATCCGTAAGGGCGGCAAGGGCGGCAGTGGCTCCGGCACCGGCGGATCGAACGACTCCGGCGAATCGGGTCAGTTCTTCGACGGCCTCGACCCCAATCGCGACACCCTGCGTCCGAAGTTGCTGTGGTTCAACGCTGCTCTGACGGTCATCCTGCTCGTCATCCTCGTCATGGACATCCTGCCCATCCCGGTGCTGTTCATGATCGCCGCCTCCATTGCGCTGACGGTCAACTTCCCCAAGGTCAAGGAGCAGGGCGACGCGATCGCCCGGCACTCGTCCTCCATCGTCTCGGTGGTCGCCATGGTGCTCGCCGCGGCAATTCTGACGGGTGTGTTCCAGGGCACCGGCATGGTCGAGGCCATGGCCGAGTGGTTGCTCAACGTCATCCCGTCCGGCATGGGCCCGTACCTGGCCGTCATCACCGGCATCCTGAGCATCCCGCTGACGTTCTTCATGACCAACGACGCCTTCTACTTCGGCATCCTCCCGGTGTTGACCGAGACGGCGAGCAAGTACGGCATCGACCCGGTCGAGATGGCCCGTGCATCGATCACCGGTCAGCCCGTCCACCTGCAGAGCCCGCTGGTTCCGGCCATCCTGCTGCTCGTCACCCTCGCCGGAGTGTCGCTGGCCGATCACCACAAGAAGGTCCTGTGGCGAGCGGTGGTCGTCTCCCTCGCGATGCTGGCCGTCGGCATCGTCCTCGGCCAGATCCCGTTCGGCTGATCCCCCACCCCACTTCGCGTAGGAGAAACCGTCATGACTGTTGGCGTACTGCACAACAATTCACCCGAGGGCCGCGCAGCACTGGCGGCCGCCGTTCGAGAAGCACGCATTCGTGAGACGGACCTCGTCGTCCTGCACGCGCTGTCGGGATCGGCCGAACCGTCCGCCGAGGCGGCCGAGACGCAGGCAGTGTCCACGTCGGTGGAGACCGCTCTGGCCGACATCGACCACGCCGACACCGTCACCTGGACCGTGGCAGTGGGCAGGCCCGATCCCGATGCAGTCAACACCCTGCTGACACTGGTCGAGGAGCAGAAGTCCGAGATCCTCGTCGTCGGGTCGCGCCACCGTTCGGCCGTCGGCAAGTTCCTGATGGGACAGACGATTCAGCGTCTGCTGCTCGAGATCCCGGTCCCGGTTCTGCTCGTCAAGTCCGGAGCGTGAGCGTCTCCGACCGGGCTACGACAGTGTTGCGGCACAGCCTCCGATGGATCGGCCTCGCGGCCGTATCCGTCGGGGGCTGGGCCCTTTTCGCGTCGCTGGGACTCACGGCACCGTCACTGTTCGCGGCTCTCGTCGTCGCCGTGATCTTCGCGCTCACCGGCCTCGGACCCGCGGCCGTCCCCCGTCCGTTGTCGATGGCTGCGCAGGGGACCCTGGCGGTGACGATCGGTCTGATGCTCGACACCGAGACACTCGGTGCGTTGGGCGAGAACTGGATTCCCGCCGTTCTCGTCGGCGCCGGGACGCTGGTCGTCAGCGCCGGCTGTGGCGCTCTGCTCGCTCTGCATCGCGATGTCGACCCGGTCACCGGCGCCTTGTCCCTGATCGCCGGTGGCGCAACGGGTCTGGTCTCCATCGCCCGTGAACTCGGCGGCGACGAGCGGATCGTCGCAGTGGTCCAATACCTGCGCGTTGCACTCGTGGTGGTCACGATGCCCCTGATCGTCACGTTCGCCTTCCACACCGACACCGGCAGTGCGACCGGCTCGACGGAGCAGTCCACGACGCCGTGGTATCTCGGTACGGCGTTTCTGCTCGGAGCCGTTGTCGTCGGAATCGTGCTCGCGCGTCTGATCAGACTCCCGGCACCGGCGACACTCGGACCGCTGATCGTGGCGGGCGCATGCGAACTGCTCGGGTGGCCCGTGGACATCTCGGTGCCCACGGTCCTGCTGCCGGTGGCGTTCATCGTCATCGGATGGCAAGCGGGACTTGCCTTCACGACCGCGAGCCTGCGGGCGATCGGTCGTATCTTCCCGTGGGCGGCGCTGTTGGTTCTCTCGATCGGCCTGGTGTGCGCACTGTTCGGTTGGGCGCTCTCCGCCATCACCGGCGTGAGCATGCTGACCGGTTACCTGGCCACCACACCCGGCGGGTTGGCCGCCGTGCTCGCGGTGTCTGCGACGACCGGATCGGACGTCACTTTCGTGGCCTGCGTTCAGGTGATTCGGCTGGTGTCGATGCTCGTCGCCGCGCCACTCGCGGCAGCCGCGTACACGAAGCTGGCCGAACGCAAGAAGGCCAGGACGACCAGTGAATCAACCGTCGGAGCGGGGTAATTCGACCCGGAAGGTCGCGCCCTGCCCGGGGACGCTCTGCACGCGCACGGTGCCGCGGTGCGCAGCGACCAGCGCCGCGACGATCGACAGGCCGAGTCCGCTGCCGCCGCTCTCCCTGGTCCGCGAGGAATCGGCTCGATAGAAGCGCTCGAAGACGTGCGCAGCCTCCTCCTCTCGCAGACCCGGTCCGGTGTCCTGCACCTCGAGCAGCACCGAAGACTGGGTGGTCCCGACACACACGGTGATCGACGCGGATTCGGGCGTGTGCCGAACTGCGTTTCCGACGAGGTTCGCGAGTACCTGCCGCAGCCGGGCATCGTCACCGTCGACCTCGGGAATCCCCGGTCCCGCCAACACTTTCAACGAGATGTCTCGCTGGGGTGAGACCGCCTTCGCGTCGTGCACGGCATCGGCGGCGATGGTGAGCAGATCGACTCGGCGGACCTCGAGGGGTCGTTGGGCGTCGAGGCGCGCGAGCATCAGCAGGTCTTCGACGAGCAGTCCCATGCGCGCCGACTCGCCCTCGATTCGGTTCATCAGCAAGGCGATGTCGCTCATCGCACCCTGTCGGTACAGCTCGGCGAACCCGCGGATGGTCGTCAGCGGCGTCCGTAGTTCGTGACTGGCGTCGGCGACGAAGCGGCGCATCCGATCCTCGGACGCACGTGCCGCCTCCTCCGAGGCCGCGGTTGCGGCGAAGGCCCGCTGGATCTGCGAGAGCATGCCGTTCAGGGCCGCCGACAGCCGGCCCACCTCGGTCTTCTCGCTCCATTCGGGCACTCGGCGATGCAGATCCCCGGCAGCGATGGCCGCAGCAGTCGTCTCCACCTCCCGCAACGGTCGCAGACTGCGCCGCACCACGAAGTAGGCGATCACGGCCAGGGCGAGCAAGACCGCCGCGCCGATGTAGAACTGAAGTACCACGAGCCTGCTGACGGTCTGCTGGTTGGCGTTGAGCGACATTCCCACGGTGGTGGAGCCCTCGTTGTTGGTCACCGTGATCACCCGCCACTCCTTCGCCGGGTCACCCTCGGAACCGACGGTCGTCGGGACTGCCGACGGAGTACCCGACAGATCCGGAACATCCTCGGCCACATCGTTGATCGGGCCGCGGACGGTACCGTCGTTGGCCACCGAGCGAACGAAGAAGTTGGACGGCGGACGACCGGGGTTCGGCTCGTCCACGGGTGGGAGCGGGCGGGCATCGGGTTGCGCCCAACCACGGGACGCCTCGATCAGTTGACTGTCCAGGCGACGCATCAGTGACGTCTCCAGCGACGACGTCACCGCCACTCCCGACGCCAGCAGACCCAGCCCGACCAGGAGCAGCAACGCTGCCACCAAGGTGAAACGCAGCGGCAGACTTCGAATCCGACCTCGAATGGCCGTCACCGCGGCTGGCGCATCACGTAGCCGACTCCCCGCAGCGTGTGGATCAACCGGGTGTCGCCCGTGTCGACCTTGCGACGCAGATACGACACGTACGACTCCACCACTCCCACTTCACCGCCGAAGTCGTAGTGCCACACGTGATCGAGAATGCGCGGCTTGCTCAGCACGGTGCCCGCATTGACCATGAAGTACCGCAGCAACGTGAATTCGGTGGGCGAGAGCGAGACCGGCTCGCCCGCCTTCCACACCTCGTGAGTGTCGTCGTCGAGTTCGATGTCCGCGAACGCAACTCGTGACGGCTGCATGTCCTCGCTCTTGCCCGATCGACGCAGGATGACCCGGAGCCGGGCCACCACCTCTTCGAGCGAGAACGGCTTGGTGACGTAGTCGTCCGCACCGAGGGTCAGTCCGGTCACCTTGTCCTCCACCGAGTCTCGCGCGGTCAGGAACAGGGCGGGCGCATCGATTCCGTCCGCCCGCAGCCGGCGAAGCAGACCGAAGCCGTCCATGCCGGGCATCATCACGTCGAGGATGAGAGCCTCGGGCCTGAAGTTGCGCGCCTTGTCGAGTGCCTCGGGACCGGACGACGCCGTCGCCACCTCGAATCCCTGGTACCTCAGGCTGACCGACAACAGCTCGACGATGGTCGGTTCGTCGTCGACGATCAGGACTCGGGCCTCGGGTGTCTCGCTCACGGTGTCCATCATCGCGCGAAAGGCTGCTCGATCGCTGCACTCTCGCTGTGAGGTTGCTGTGAGCCACCGATGAGGGGGCATGATGGCAGAGATGCTCGATGCGAAGACGGACGGCCGAATCAGGACTCGGCCTCCGGTGTCATCCATGCACGTATTCGCAACTCTGCTCGTGTTGGGCATCGTCTTCGGCGCCGACGTCGCCCGGTGGGTCGACTCGTCCCCCGCCCTGCAGACCGGAGCGACGGTGTTCACCGGGATCTTCGTGCAGGCCACACCGTTCCTGGTGCTCGGTGTGCTCGTCAGCGGAAGTATCGCCGCGTTCGTCTCGCCCGGTGTGCTGCGGAAGTTGGTGCCGAAGAACGCCACCGCTGCTGTCGGAGTGAGCGGTCTCGCGGGAATGGCGCTGCCCGGTTGTGAGTGCGGTGCCGTTCCCGTCTCGCGGCGGCTGATGGATCAGGGTGTTCCGACGTCGGCAGCTCTGGCGTTTCTGTTGTCTGCACCGGCGATCAACCCCGTCGTCCTGGTGTCCACCGCTGTGGCCTTTCCCGGTGAACCGGCGATGGTTCTCGCACGGTTCATCGGCTCGCTCGCCACCGCCCTGGTGATGGGCTGGCTGTGGACCAGGTTCGGCAAGGCCGAGTGGATCACCGCTCGACTCGTCGATCGCGGACACGACCATGGACGCTCGAAGTGGGTGACGTTCCGCGAATCGGCGCGTGCGGACCTGCTCCAGGCCGGTGCCTTCCTCGTGTTCGGTGCCGCGGCCGCCGCGCTGCTGCACCTCGTGGTTCCCGACTGGGTGTTCGCCCATCTCGCCGGGCAGTTGCTGCTGTCGATCCTGGTGATGGCCGTCCTCGCGGTGATCCTGGCGCTGTGCTCGGAGGCCGACGCATTCGTCGCGGCGAGCATGTCGATGCTGCCGCTGCTGCCGCGGTTGGTCTTCCTGGTGGTCGGACCCGCCGTCGACGTGAAGCTGATGGCGATGCAGGCGGGCAGTTTCGGACGCGGGTTCGTCGCACGCTTCGCCCCGCTGACCTTCGTCGTCGCGATCGTGTGCGCCTCGGTGAGCGGCTACGTGTTCCTGGGTCCGCGATGAAGCGCGAGGTGCAGAATCTGCTGCTGCTCCTCCTCGGCGGAGCCATGGTCAAGATCTCGTGGGACGGCAGCTTTGTGCGATACGTCAAACCGTCGCTGCATCCGTATCTACTGACCGCCGGGGTGCTGATCGTCGCCCTGGCGATCGCGTCGATCGTTGCCGACATCCGCCGCGGTGGGCCCGGCGACGACGGTCATGATCACGATTCGCGTCCGTACTGGCTGCTCTTGGTCCCGCTCGCGGTCATCCTGTTCGTCGCACCGCCCGCCCTGGGGGTCTCAGCAGTGGGCGATCGTTCCGTCACGTCGGCGGCCGATCGTCAGAGGACAGCGTTTCCACCCCTACCGGACGAGCGCGTGCCCGAGGTTCCACTGCTCGATGTCGTACAACGCGCGGTCAGGGACACCGAAGGCAGCCTCGACGGACGGGAGATTCGCGTCACCGGATTCGCGGTCGCCACCGCGAACGGAGGCTCGCCGCGGGCCGACGGCACGAGAGACGGCCTCGACCTCGCCCGCATTCTGATCATCTGTTGCGCGGCCGACGCCAGGTCCGTCCGAATCCATCTCGACGCAGGTAGCGCAGTTCTCGACGACATTCCGGACGGCACGTGGCTGCAGATCTCGGGAACCGTCGACGCTGCCACGGCGACCGAGGACACCGCATTCACACCCACGATGACCGTGTCGACGGTCGAGCGAATCGAGGCACCGGCGAACACGTACGCCTACTGACAACCCGAAACCCGTGGCCACCGCCGGCCCAAATTGGTACGATCGTACAAGTCACTTCCGACAATCGGACGAGCGCACCGTACCCGAACAGCGACAAGACGGTGCAAGGAGTGATCTCTCATGGCTTGGCTCATTCTCGTCGTCTCCGGCGTCCTCGAAGCGGTCTGGGCGACAGCGCTCGGTAAGTCCGAGGGCTTCACCAAACTCGGACCGTCCGTCGTCTTCGGAGTCACGGTGGTGCTCAGCATGATCGGACTCGCGATCGCGATGCGATCGCTGCCCACCGGCACCGCCTACGCCGTCTGGGTGGGAATCGGTGCCACCCTCACCGTCACGTACGCCATGATCACCGGGGCCGAATCCGCCTCGCTGCTCAAGGTTGCGCTTCTGGTCGGCATCGTCGGATGCGTCGTCGGACTGAAGGTTCTTCACTGATTTTCCGAGCTACGAGCAGTTACAGTAAAACGATGAACTGGGTGTCAGCGATCACACTGCCTGCGCGCGCCGGAATTGCCATCGCCGAGCAGGCGATCGGCGTCGCGGAGGTCGCGTTGGCGACCACCAGGATGGCGTTGGCCACCGGTGCGTCCGGCACCGCAGGTGTCGCCTCGCTCGCCAACCCGCGCGGCGGCACGATGCAACTGCTCGCCCAGCTCGGCCAGCTCACCTCCGACGACCGCGCCCTGGGCAACGCACTCAAGGAAGGCGGTCCGCTCGATCGCCTGCTCGCCCAGGGAGGCGTCGTCGATCGCCTCACGTCCGAGGACGGCACTCTCGAGCGACTGCTGTCCCCCGGCGGGCCGGTCGAGCGCATCCTGGCTCCCGGCGGGCCGTTGGACCGACTGCTCGCCGAGGACGGCCCGCTCGAACGACTGCTCGCCGAAGGTGGTCTGCTGGACCGCATCACCGCCACCAACGGACCGCTCGAACGACTGACGGCCAAGGACGGTCCGCTCGAGGTGCTCACGCGTCAGGACGGACTCATCGAGCGGGCCATCGCCGAGGAGGGCATCCTCGAAACACTTCTCGCCGAGGACGGTGCCGTCGAGCGACTGACGGCCAAGGGCGGTCCGCTCGATCAGTTGGTCAAGCTGTCGGAAACGCTGACGTCGGTGGCACCGAACATCGAGCGGATGAGCATCTCGATCGACATACTGCAGGATTCCGTCGAGATCCTCTCGGCTGCGGTTCACCCGCTGGGAGAGTTGGTCGGACGGCTTCCGAGTCGTTGGCTCAAGAGCGGTAAGCAGTCGGTTCACGAACTGCACTGACGTCCCCGCCGGGCCTCTGAGATCGCGCCCTCTCGGGCTCGTGGCGGCGACGCATTGTTAGCGCTCACACTGGTGAGCGGGGTTGCGGAAAATAATCTTTGACATTGCCGATGTTATCGCTCACACTTTCGTCTTGATGTGATGTGAGGCACAGACGAGGTCTCTCTCCACCACTTTCGAGATCTGATTTCACCGAGCAGGGAGAAACGATGAAGTTTCGACATCTACCCATGGCCGCGGCCGCGGTGGCACTGGCCATCACGGTCACCGCATGCGGATCGAGCACCAAGACTGCAGACGTCGAGCCGGCAGACGGAGGGAGCACGGCGGGCGCGCTGATCGGCGTGACGATGCCGACGAAGTCCTCGGCTCGATGGATCGCCGACGGCGACAACCTCAAGAGCGCGCTCGAGGGCCAGGGTTACAAGGTCGATCTGCAGTACGCAGAGAACGACATCCCCACTCAGGTCAACCAGATCGAGAACCAGATCACCCAGGGCGCAAAGCTACTCATCGTGGCCTCGGTGGACGGCACGGCCATCACCACGCAGTTGCAGGAAGCCAAGGACAACGGCATCGGCGTCATCGCGTACGACCGCCTCATCCGTAACTCGCCCAACGTCGACTACTACGCGACGTTCGACAACTACAAGGTCGGCGTCGACCAGGCCACGTCGCTTCTGGTCGGTCTCGGCCTGAAGAACGAGGACGGCACCGACAAGGCCGACGCCCCCGCGGGCCCGCTGAACATCGAGGTCTTCGCCGGTTCGCCGGACGACAACAACGCCACCTTCTTCTTCGACGGTGCCATGGAAACCCTGAAGCCGTACCTGGACAAGGGAACTCTGAAGATCGGCAGTGGCGAGTCCGATTTCGAGACGGCTGCAACACTGCGCTGGGATCCGGCTACCGCCCAGAAGCGCATGGAGGATCTGCTCACCAAGACGTACTCCTCGGGCCAGAAGGTGCAGGGCGTGCTCTCGCCGTACGACGGCCTGTCGATCGGAATCCTCTCCGCGCTCAAGAGCAACGGCTACGGAACGGCCGGTCAGCCTTACCCGATCGTCACCGGCCAGGACGCCGAGGTTCCGTCGGTGAAGTCCATCATCGCCGACGAGCAGTACTCCACGATCTACAAGGACACCCGTGAGCTGGCCGCAGTCACGATCTCGATGGCTCAGTCCATGCTCGACGGTCAGACGCCGGAGACGAACAACACGACGGACTACGACAACGGCGAGAAGGTCGTTCCCGCGTACCTGCTGCAGCCGGAGATCGTCAACAAGGGCAACTACGAGCAGCTGCTGGTCGAAGGCGGCTACTACACCGACGATCAATTGAAGTGAGTTCTGCGATGACGAGCCAGATTCTGGAGATGCACGGCATCACCAAGACGTTTCCCGGAGTGAAGGCGCTCCAGGACGTCACGCTCACGGTGGAGCGCGGCGAGATCCACGCGATCTGCGGTGAGAACGGCGCTGGAAAGTCGACTCTCATGAAGGTGCTGTCGGGTGTGTATCCGGACGGAACTTTCGACGGAGAGATCGTGTTCGACGGTCAGCCGTGCGCGTTCTCCGATATCAGGAGCAGCGAATCCAAGGGCATCGTCATCATTCACCAGGAACTCGCGCTGAGTCCGCATCTGTCCATCGCCGAGAACATCTTCCTCGGCAACGAGCGGTCCAGACGCGGGTTCATCGACTGGAACCGCACCAACTCCGAGGCCGCAGCCCTACTGAACCGGGTAGGGCTGCGGGAGAACCCCGTCTCCGTCGTGGGCGATCTCGGCGTCGGCAAGCAGCAACTCGTCGAGATCGCGAAGGCACTGTCGAAAGACGTGACGCTACTGATCCTCGACGAACCGACTGCGGCACTGAACGATTCGGACTCGTCTCATCTTCTCGACCTGCTACGCGGTCTTCGAGACGAGGGAATCACGTGCGTGATCATCTCGCACAAGCTCAACGAGATCGCGGCCATCGCAGACCGGACGACGATCATTCGCGACGGCCGAACCATCGAGACGTTGGACATGCGCAACCCGGAGGTCACCGAGGATCGCATCATCTCACTGATGGTCGGCCGCGATCTCGAGCACAGGTTCCCGCCCCACGAATCCACTGTGGGAGAGGAAGTTCTACGCATCGAGGACTGGACCGTACACAGCCCGACCCAGCACGGCCGGACCGTCGTGGACGGGGCGAATCTGACGCTGCGCCGTGGTGAGATCGTCGGCCTGGCGGGCCTGATGGGTGCCGGACGCACCGAGTTGGCCATGAGTGTCTTCGGACGCAGTTACGGCATCGATATCTCGGGGCGTCTGTACAAGTACGGCAAGGAAATTCACGTCAAGTCCGTCAGCGATGCCATCCATCACGGGATCGCGTATGCGACCGAGGACCGAAAGCGGTACGGCCTCAACCTGATCGACGACATCAAGCGCAACATCTCCACTGCGGCCCTCGACAAACTGGTGACCGGCGGTTTCGTCGACGACAACCAGGAATACAAGGTTGCCGAGGGCTTCCGGAAGAGCATGAACATCAAGGCACCGAACGTCTCCGCCGTGGTCGGCAAGCTCTCCGGCGGCAATCAGCAGAAAGTCGTGCTGAGCAAGTGGATCTTCAGTGATCCCGATGTGCTCATTCTCGACGAACCGACGCGCGGTATCGACGTCGGTGCGAAGTTCGAAATCTATTCGATCATCAACGGTCTCGCCGACGCGGGCAAGGCAGTTCTGGTGATCTCCTCCGAGCTACCGGAACTGCTCGGGCTGTGCGACCGGATCTACGCGCTGTCCGCAGGCCGGATCACCGGCGAGGTCACTCGCGAGGACGCGACACAGGAATCCCTCATGCACCTCATGACCCGTGGAACAGGAGTACTTCGATGAATCAGCTGTCGACCGTCCGGGGGCTGCTCACGCGAAACCTCCGCCAGAGCGGGATATTCATCGCGTTCGCGTTGATCATCCTGCTGTTCACCGTTCTGACCGGCGGCCAACTGTTGGTCCCGCAGAACATCAGCAACATGGTGGTCCAGAACTCGTACATCCTCATCCTGGCCATCGGCATGGTCGTGATCATCATCGCGGGCCACATCGACCTGTCCGTCGGATCGGTCGTCGCGGCAACAGGAGCGATCTCCGGCGTGCTGATGGTCCAGCAGAACGTGCCGTGGCCGCTCGCGGTGCTCATCACGCTGATCATCGGCGGTCTGATCGGAGCGTGGCAGGGCTATTGGGTTGCGTACTTCGGCATTCCGGCGTTCATCGTGACCCTGGCAGGCATGCTCATCTTCCGCGCCGTCACCCTCATCGTTCTCGGTAACCAGGGCATCGGACCGTTCCCCGGGCCCGTACGTACTCTCTCCAACGGCTTCCTCCCGGGCTTCATGGGCAACGTGGGCCTCGGACCGCTCGGCGGCGCGGACATCTTCACCCTGCTCGTCGCGATCCTCGCCGTTGCCGGAATCGTGTTCACTCAGTGGCGTTCTCGGACGGGTCGGCAGAAGTACGGGCAGACCGTCGACGCGATGCCACTGTTTCTGACCAAGATGATTCTGGCCGGCGGCCTGGTTCTCGCCATCGCCGTACAGCTGGCGCGCTTCAAGAACCTGCCGTACGTGCTGATCCTTCTCGCCGTACTGGTGATGGGCTATTCGACGCTGGCAGGCCGGACGGTGTTCGGTCGGCACGTGTACGCCATCGGCGGAAACATCCACGCCGCATCGCTGTCCGGCATCAAGGTCAAGCCGGTCACCTTCTGGATCTTCGTGAACATGGGCGTGCTGTCCGCCCTCGCCGGAATCATCTTCGCCGGCCGCCTCAATCAGGCGGGCCCTACCGCAGGCAACGGCTTCGAGCTCGACGCGATCGCGGCGGCATTCATCGGCGGTGCAGCAGTACAGGGCGGCGTCGGCCGCATCGTCGGCGCGCTCACCGGTGGACTCATCATCGCCGTGATCAACAGCGGAATGTCCCTCATCGGTTCGCCCAGCGAGCGCGTTCAGCTGGTCAAGGGCCTGGTACTCCTCGCCGCGGTGGCGTTCGACATCTGGACCAAGCGCCGAGCAGCGAGCGGCAAGGGCAACAAGGGTGACAAAGCTGCGCCTCCGAGCAGCTATCTGGGGGTGCCCGTGCCTGCCGAGATGTTCTCCGGTGCCGAGCCCGGTAAGCCTGCGCCCACCACGACCGGTTCTGCGGTGACCACACCCACGTAATCGATACGGTCGCGGGCACCGCAGGACCGGGCATGCTGTGATTGTCTTCGACCAGGAAGGGAGACTCGGCAAAGATGACACCGACTCGCGGACCCGCCATGACCGACGTCGCCCGGCTCGCAGGCGTGTCTCATCAAACAGTCTCCCGCGTCATCAACGGTCACCCCAACGTGACCGAAGCGACGAGAAACAAGGTCGCTCAGGCGATCTCGGAGCTCGGGTACCGACCGAACACTGCTGCACGCGCTCTGGTCACCGGCCGCAGCAAGACCATCGGAATCGTGGGGACCGGAAACGCTCTCTACGGTCCGGTGTCGACGCTCTACAGCGTCGAGTACGCCGCCCGTCACGCCGGCTACTCCGTGGTGGTCGGCGTGCCCACCTCGCTCGACGAGTCGGCGATCATCACCTGCGTGCGCCGGTTGCAGAAGCAGGGTGTCGACGGCGTCGTCGTCATCGCGCCTCTGCGAACCGACGGCGGTGACATAGCCGATCTGGCCGGGGAACTCCCGCTGGTCGCCGTCGAGGGCTCGCCTGCCGGTGATCTGGCCGTCGTCTCGGTCGACCAGATCGCCGGAGCCAGAGCCGCAACCGAACATCTGCTCTCGCTCGGACACAGCGCCGTGTGGCACGTTGCCGGCCCGCTGGGGTGGTACGAGGCAGCCGACCGCGTCACCGGATGGCGGATGGCCCACGAGGATGCCGGCGTGGAACCACCGGCGACCCTCAGCGGCGACTGGACCGCAAAATCGGGCTTTCTGGCCGGCAGCGAACTGGCCCGGAACGCCGACGTCACCGCAGTGTTCGCAGGCAACGACTCCATGGCGCTCGGGGTGCTACGCGCACTGAACGTGCACGGAAAGCGAGTGCCGGAGGACGTCAGCGTGGTCGGCTTCGACGATGTTCCCGACGCGGAATTCTTCTCGCCGCCCCTGACCACCATCCGCCAGGAGTTCACCGACGTCGGCGTGCGAAGCGTCGAAATTCTGCTCGACCAGATCGACACCGGAAACCGAAGCACGAGGCGTTCGAGCATCGAACCGACCCTGGTGATTCGAGCGAGCACCGGCGGCGCTCACATACGCAGCTGAATCTCGACGAGGAGACGTGCGTCGGAATCGGTGAGATCGAGATCGAGAATCTGCTCGACGCGTCGAATGCGGTAGCGCAGGGTGTTCGGGTGAATGTGCAGTCGCTCGGCGGCAGCCCGAACGTCGCCGAAGCACGCCAGATAGAACTCGAGACTCTCGCGCATTCTGGAGTCGTTGGTGGCGTCGTACCGGTCGAGGGCGGTGATGCGCGGGTCTCGCAGCTGGTCGTGATTGGTGATCAGTTCCAGGATTTCGCCCAGCAACACCGAGGTTCTCGACTCTTCCAGCGTCGTGACGCGCACCTCGCCGGTGGTGCCGTCGAGCACTCGGTCCACCTCGAATCTGGCCACGGCCACCCCGTCGAGATCTGCGATCGGCGCAGCGACCGCGGCACGCAGCGCGAGCGAGGTACGCGCCTCGATCCGCCCGACGGCATCGGCGGTCCACGCCGCGATCCCCGTGCCCGACGCCACCCCGGGAAACAGTGCGTAGATTCTCTCACCGATGATGGTGACCAGAGAGTCTCGCCGAAAAGCGCTGGCATGCAGTCGAATGGACGGTGCCAGGGCGCTGATCTCGAATTCTCCGCAGGCAGCGAATCCGACGACCGCCGCGGATCCCGAGGTGGGTATCGACAGCGCCGACGCCAGCGACGGGACGTCGACACCGCCGCCCCTGGCCCCGAGCAGGCGCTGAATCTGCAGGGCCTCGTTGGTCGGGGCGTTCGCGATGCGGGTGATCAGTCGGGCGGCGACGGCCGAGGCACCGCGCAGTACCGCGTCGGCGTCGGCGGCGAGTGGGGCGGAGCCCTCCTGTATCCAGATCGTCCCGAGAGTCGTTGCGCTGCCTGAGCTTCGGCGTATACCGACGGCGAGCCGTCTACGAATGCCCAGTTCGGCATCGGCCGGTACGTCGATCACGTCGTCGGTGCGGCGGAGTCGATCGAACACCCCTCGCTCGTGCAGTCTGCGCAGGTAGTCGGCCGGACCTTCACGTCCGAGGATAGACAGGGTCCGCAGTTCGTCGGCCGCGTCGTCGGATGCCGAGTAGGCCAACACATGTGAGCGCTCGTCCTCGATGCTCACCATGCCCTTCGTCAGTGACGCCACCGTCTGCGCGAGTTCGTAGAGGTCGGTGTCGGCTCCGAACAATCCGTCGTCGGGGCTCTGGGCGCGCACCTGGTCCAGGACTCCGCGCATCATCGACAGCAGGAGCTCCCACCGTGTCTGCTGGTGCACCGCGACCAATGCGATACCCGTCTCCCGCGCACCGTGGGACAGCGCCGTCGAGGTGGCGACTTTGGTCAGCACCGCGAGCGGTCGGTCTGCGACGGGGCGCAACGCGAGATCGTCGAACCACCGCACCACATCGGCCTCGGTCACGCCGACCAGCAGCGTCAGGTCGGACGCAGTTCCCGGAGGCAGCCGCAGGTCGTCGGCATCGAGCAGCGCGACGGACTCGACGGCCATGTCCGTTCCCGCGGGCGCGAGGACGAGTTCGACGACGGCGCTGTGCAGAGAGGTCAGCATCGAACGCAGCGACACCGTATTGGCCATACGGACAAGTAGATCACGAATTCTTTGGCCGACGGGCTGATTGAACGACGAGCGGATCGGACTTCAATGAGCAGCACACGCCGAAGACGAGGAGCAGCCATGGACGCCGTCACATCCGTACCGACCCCCACCAACGAGCCGGTCAACACCTACGCCCCGGGTAGCCCGGAACGGGCCCGCTTGCACAGCCGCCTGAGCGAACTCCGTTCCTCCCCCGTGGAGATCCGTCAGGTCATCGGCGGGGTTCACCGCCGGGCCGACGGCCCGGTCGAGAACGTCGTCGAACCGCACAAGCACTCGTCGATCATCGGCAGCTTCACCGGGGCCACCCACCAGGATGTGCGCGACGCCATCGACGCCGCGACGACAGCAGCCCCCGCATGGCGCGATCTCCCCTTCGACGAGCGCGCCGCGGTGTTCCTGCGGGCCGCAGATCTGCTGTCCGGTCCGTGGCGCGAAAGAATTGCTGCTGCAACGATGCTCGGTCAGTCCAAGTCGGCCTACCAGGCAGAGATAGACGCACCCTGCGAGCTGATCGACTTCTGGCGGTTCAACGTCACGTTCGCCCGGCAGATTCTCGCCGAGCAGCCCGTATCGGCACCGGGAGTGTGGAATCGCGTCGAATACCGTCCACTCGAGGGCTTCGTCTACGCCATCACCCCGTTCAACTTCACCGCCATCGCAGGCAACCTACCCACCGCGCCCGCGTTGATGGGCAACACCGTGCTGTGGAAGCCCTCGCCCACCCAGGCAGTAGCCGCGTATCTGACGCTCCAGTTGCTCGAAGCCGCAGGTCTGCCACCGGGGGTCATCAACCTCGTCCTCGGCGACGGGCCGATGGTGTCCGACGTGGCCCTCGCCGATCCGCGTCTGGCCGGAATCCATTTCACCGGGTCCACCGCGACGTTCCAGACGCTCTGGCGCGAGGTGGGCAACAACATCTCGAACTACCACTCGTATCCACGGCTCGTCGGCGAGACCGGCGGCAAGGACTTCATCGTCGCGCACAGCTCGGCCGATCCGGAGGTGCTGACCACCGCCATGATTCGCGGTGCGTTCGACTTCCAGGGACAGAAGTGCTCGGCAGCGTCCCGGGCGTTCGTACCGAAATCTCTGTGGGCCTCGATGGGCGATACGTTCATCGAGCAGGTCTCGGCGTTGAAGTACGGTGACGTGACCGACCTGTCCAACTACGGCGGAGCCGTCATCGACCGAAAGGCGTTCGACCGCAACGCAGCTGCTCTCGACCGAGCCAAGTCCGTGTCGAGCCTGACCATCGCTGCCGGCGGTAGCTGCGACGACACGGAGGGGTACTTCGTCTCCCCCACGGTGCTTCTCGGCGACGACCCCACCGACGAGGCCTTCACCACCGAGTACTTCGGCCCGATCCTCGCCGTGCACGTCTACGACGACGCCAGGCCCGACGCCTATGCCGAGACGCTGCGCGCCGTCGACTCCGGATCGAAGTACGCGCTGACCGGAGCCGTCATCGCCACCGACCGCACCGCCGTCGAACAGGCCCATGCGGCACTGCGATTCGCCGCAGGCAACTTCTACGTCAACGACAAACCCACCGGCGCAGTGGTGGGACAGCAGCCGTTCGGCGGAGCCCGCGCGTCGGGAACCAACGACAAGGCCGGCTCGCCGCAAAACCTGCTGCGGTGGACCTCGGCCCGCACCGTGAAGGAAACGTTCGTTCCGCCGACCACCCACGGCTACCCACACCAGGAAGGCGAGGGCACGCGATGACCACGCTACTGAGCAATCCGCTGCGGCCTGCCCTGCTGGCGGCGGCACGTTCACCGAAACTGCAGGCGACGGTGACGCGGCTACGCGCCACCCGATCCCTCGTCGACCGTTTCGTGGCAGGCGAATCCGAGCCTGCGGCCGTCACTGCAGTGGACGCCCTGCTGGCGTCGGGCAGGTTCGTCTCGGTGGACTACCTCGGTGAGGACACCACCGACCGAGGCCAGGCGAGAGCAACCGTGGACGCGTATCTCTCCCTGATACAACGCTTTTCGACTCGCCGGGCCGATGCGACAGCACTGGAGATCTCGCTCAAGCTGTCTGCGCTCGGCCAAGGAATCGACCGAACCCTGGCGCTGGAGAACGCACGAACGATCTGCACCGCTGCCACTGCGGCCGGGGTGTGGGTGACGGTGGATGCCGAGGACCACACCACCACCGATTCGACCCTGTCGATCGTCCGCGAACTGCGCGTGGACTTTCCGGATCTGGGCACGGTGCTGCAGGCATACCTGCGGCGCACCGAAGCGGACTGCCAGGACCTGTCCGGGCCGCGATCTCGAATCCGACTGTGCAAAGGTGCGTACAACGAACCGTCGTCGGTGGCGTTTCAGGGTGCACGGGAGGTCTCCGACTCCTACCTCCGGTGCCTGCAGGTGCTGATGAACGGCCGCGGCTACCCCATGGTGGCCTCGCACGACCCGGAGATGATCGAGGCGGCGGACAGGTTTGCGGCGGCCGCAGGACGGTCGTCCGAGGAGTTCGAGTTCCAGATGCTCTACGGAATCCGTGATCCCGAGCAGCGGCGACTCGTGGACGCCGGGCGCAACGTACGCGTGTACGTCCCGTACGGATCGCAGTGGTACGGCTACTTCATGCGCAGATTGGCCGAGCGTCCGGCGAATCTGATGTTCTTCGCACGATCGGTGCTCTCGCGTACGTAGCGGGTTCACCGAAGTACTCGATTCCCGCACCCAGGAGTCGGCCGCCGCTTCCTCTCGGCGTTCTGGCGTGGATTAGGTTCTGCGACATCGGGGCACCCTGGCTGCATGGCAAATTACAGAGTTATCGATCCGCACGGAACCGTTGTCGAGACCAAGGACATCTCCAGTTCCGAGGACGCGCATGCCTGGTTCAAGGACAGCCGCGCCGACAACGAGGAGTTGGGGTGGCGACTCGAGGTCGAGCACGACGGCGAGTGGGCGTTCTTCAGCGACTCCGAAGGAACCAAGGACTAGTTCGCCTGAGCCGAAACACTTTCGGACGATCCTGAGCCACGGCCATGCCGTCGAGCAGGGTCGTCCGTTGTGGAATCGGGGTTCGAACGAACAGTGGGCAGCCCCGGTACTGGAGCTGCCCACCTCTTGTCGCGGCGATGAACGCCGGGGTACTACTGGTCGTTCGTAGGACGAGCCGTCGGAATCGTGGACTCGAGATCGGCGACCTGGAGCAGACGCGAAACAGAGCGTCCGGCGACGATCGACCATGATGCGCCGATGCCGGCCGTGTAGTCACGGACTGCATCGAAGACTGTGAGACCTGCGATGCCGAAGAATTCGACATTGTGCAGATCGAGGGTGACATGCCGTTTGCTGGACACGCGGCTGCAGACGAAATCGGAGAACATCGGCGCGCTGCGCATGTCGATGTCGCCGTGGACGGCGACGACGAGTGAGCCGTCGGGGCCGTCGTGCGCAGTGAAGATTGCTCCGGTTGCTGCGACGGACACGGACTTCTCCGCGACTGTCACCGGGGTGGTTCGAACTTTGTTGCCTGAAGATTCAACACTCATGGCAGATCCCATCGATCGGTCGAACTGAGGGGGAAACCGATTGACGCAGCGGGAGCAGAATGTTGCCTGACCCGGACGCCGACTTCGCTGCGTTTCCCCGTGACCGGCTGTTAGCTCAACCAGGGCCAACCCTACGTCACAGGCAGCCTCAGCGTCCAGCATCGGTTCTGCACAGGCCGCCCACCAGCGGTTCGAACACCGCGCCGCGCAGACACCTTACGCGCGACCGCTGTTTCCCAGGTCGGCATGGTGTTCTCGCATGGCTCCGATGAGCGCTTCGAACACCCGATGCGCGGCGGCGAGATCATCATCGGGCAGGTCTGCCAACGCGGTGCTCGTGCGCTTGCCGAGGGGGCCGAAGAACCCGCGAGCGACCTCCATCCCGTGCTCGTCGTATCGCAGAATGACTTTGCGTCGATCGGATGCGTCGGATTCGCGGCGGATGTGACCGGAGGTGATCATCCGCTCGACGAGGTAGGTCATCGCCGCCGACGACAGCCCCAACATCGTGCCCAGTTCCCCCGCCGTCAGCGGCGCACCCTCGACGTCGGCGACCATGACGTGAAGAAGCGCACGAAAGTCGTTGGGCCGCAGGCTGTGTAGAGCACCGAACACTTGGCCGATCTGTTCGGAGACCGACGACAGCGCTCGTAGATCCGCGGAAATCGCGGATTCGAGGTGGTTTCGGTCGGCCATGTCGGTGGTAACTCCTTCGCTGCGGTCATCGTCAGACTACTGCCCGCAAGAGATTCAGTTGCTTAATATCTAAGTAAATGAGATTGTTTGACCGTGGACAGCACTCGAACCGAGAACAAGACCGTCTGGGACCGTGTCGCGGACGCAGCCACCGGGCGTAGATCCGGTGCCTTGGCGGCAGCGATCGTCATCCTCGCGGTCGCCGTGATGGGATTGGTCGGCAGCAACGATTCCGCCGACCAATCGCCGAACTCGTTGCCGACGTCGGCCGAGTCCTACCAGGTGGACGAGCTGCTCTCCCAGTTCCCGGACTCCGACACCGCACCCGTGATCCTGGTTCTGAGCCGCGCCGATGGCGGCGACCTGACACCGACCGACATCGAGAGCGCAGCTGCCGCGCAGAGCAGGCTCCTCGCCGTCGATCGCTCGGTGCCGGACGAGCCCGGCCCGCCCCCGATCGTCGCACCCGACGGCAAAGCTGCGATTGCGCTGGTCCAGGTCGATTCCGAGTTGTCGGGCTTCACGCTCAACGAACTGATCACCGAACTGCGGTCCGCTGCGAGCGACGGCCTGTCACCCGATCTCGATGCTCAGGTCACCGGCGGACCCGCCTTCGGTGCCGACATCGCGAACTCGTTCTCCGGTGCCAACTTCACACTTCTCGCCGTCACCGCACTCGTGGTGGCCGTCCTCCTCATCGTCACCTATCGATCGCCCATCCTGTGGCTGGTGCCGTTGGCCGTCATCGGTTTCGCCGACCGATTCGCCACCACCGTCGGCACCGTGCTCGCCCAGGCCACCGGCCTCTCCTTCGACGGTTCGACTTCCGGAATCACCAGTGTGCTGGTGTTCGGCGCAGGCACGAACTACGCACTGCTGCTCATCTCTCGATACCGCGAGGAGCTGCGTCGCAAGCCCGATCATCGCCTCGCCCTGCACCGCGCTGTTCGCCAGGCCGGGCCCGCCATCCTCGCCAGCAACGCAACCGTCGTGCTGGCACTGCTGACCTTGCTCCTCGCGATGCTGCCGAGCACCCGCAGCCTGGGGGCGCTGGCCGCGGCCGGCCTCGTCGTCGCAGCAGTGTTCGTGCTGTTCGTACTGCCGCCCCTGCTGAAACTGTGCGGTCCGAAGCTGTTCTGGCCCTTCGTTCCCAAGGAATCGGACCGGGACACCACCACGGAAGGCGTCTGGCACTCGATCGCCGCAGGCGTTGCCCGACGCCCCGTCGCCACCGCCTCGGTCACGATCGTTGCGCTACTGGCCTGCTGCGGCGCACTGTTCGGGACTCAGATCGGACTCTCGCAAACCGAGCAGTTCCGCGTCACCGCCGAATCCGTCGAAGGCTTCGACACTCTCTCCCAGCACTTCCCGGCCGGATCAGCCGATCCGATGACGGTCCTCGCTCCCACCGCAGACATCGACGGAGTCATCAGCACCGCCGAGGGCATCGACGGCGTCGTCTCGGTCGATCGCGTCGCGGATTCCGACACCGGACTCACCCGGCTCTCGGTCGTCACCGATGCGGCCCCCGCATCCGACCAGTCGTTCGCCGTCGTCGAGGATCTCCGCGCCGCACTCACCGGTGTGGACAGTGCACTGGTGGGCGGCAGCGACGCCAAGGCACTCGACACCAGCGACGCAGCGGCCCGCGATCGCCTCGTGGTCATTCCCGCGATCCTCGCGGTCGTGCTCGCCGTGCTCCTGGTACTGCTGCGCGCCCTCGTTGCACCACTGATCCTGGTTGCCACAACGGTATTGAGCGCCGTGGCCGCCATCGGAGTCGGCAGCTGGGTGAGCCTGCACGTCTTCGGATTCCCCGCCCTCGACGACAACACTCCGCTGTTCGCGTTCCTGTTCCTGGTCGCGCTCGGCGTGGACTACACCATCTTCCTGGTCACTCGCACCCGCGAGGAGACGCCTCGGCACGGCACCAGATCTGCCATCGTGCGGGCGGTCTCGGCTACCGGAGGCGTCATCACGAGCGCGGGAATCGTTCTGGCAGCGGTCTTCTGCGTGCTCGGCGTCCTACCGCTGATCACCCTGACCCAACTCGGCATCATCGTCGGACTCGGCATTCTGCTCGATACCTTCGTGGTACGCACCGTGGTGATTCCCGCCCTGTTCACCCTCATCGGCCCGGGGATCTGGTGGCCGAACAGGATCGACTCGAGCACGACCACAACCGCAACTCAAGGAGCGAACACATGAAGATCCGCAACGCATTCGGCCGCACCGCACTCGTCGGTACCCTCGCCGCGGGTGCACTGCTGACCGCGGCCCCGGCTCAGGCACAGCCGGTCGGACCGCTGGGATCGGTCGGCCTCGAGCCACTGGCTCCGATCCCGTCGCTCGATGTCGAGCGTTACCTGGGCACCTGGAACCAGGTTGCCGCGGTACCGCAGCCGTTCAACCTGATCTGCGCCCGAGACACCCAGGCGAACTACCAGATGATCGACGCGTCCAACATTCGCGTCGAGAACACCTGCACCACCTGGACGGGCCAGGAGAACCGCATCGTCGGCAACGCACGAGTCAACGACACCGTCACCAATGCCCAACTGCACGTGAGCTTCCCGGGCGTCCCCACACAGGAGAGCCAGGAGGGGCCGACCAACTACATCGTGGCCTACATCGCCGACGACTACTCGTGGGCGTTCGTCGGAAGCCCCACCCGCACGTCCGGATTTGTGCTCAAGCGCACGCCCGACGTCAGCGTCGAGCAGTTCCGTGAGATCCGCAGCGTCGTCGAATCGCTGGGTTACGACTCGAACTTCATCACCACGACGCCCACCCCGGGCGGCGCGACGACGATTCAGCAGCTCTCGACGGTGTAACTGCGGCGGAGCCGCAGTGGCGCGGTTGAATGCCCCAGGGGGGACTCAACCGCGCCACTGCGCGGACCTCACTCAGCTCGCGGACAGGATCGAGATCGCGAAGATCAAGCTGTCGCCCGGCTCGATTCCAGCTGCCGGATTGCCGCTCGCATAGCCGTCGGCCGAGGTGACCGCCACGGCGACGGTCGAGCCGACGGTCTGTCCGGCGATGGCCTTCTGGAAGCCGGCGACGACTCCGTCGAGTGGGAATTCGACCGGCGCGCCCCGCTCGAAGCTGCTGTCGAACGTTTCGCCGGTGCGTCCGTTGACGCCCACGTAGCAGACGGACACCTCGGCGTCGGCTGCGACGACCGGCCCGTCCCCCGCCGTCAGAGTTTCGACCTGAGTCTCGGCGACGGTGAACGGTGTCTCGACGGTGACCGCGGGCGCGGCCGTGTCGGTCGACCCGACGACGGCGATGCTGCCGGAGTCCCCGGCCAGCGTCCATCCGGGGGTGGCTGCGGCGTCGGGTGTCGCCGTGGGGCAGGTGCTCGAGGCGGCCGCGGCACCGGCGCCGGACGACGCCGAGGACGTGGAGGTCGCCGCGGACGAGGTGTCGGAGTCCGAGCTGCACGCACCCGTCAGCAGGGCGAGCGAGACGGAGGCGGCCAGGAACACGGTGCGGGTGTAGGAGTGATTCACCGCGCCCACGCTACAAGTACCGCCCCCGGTGCCCGTCACACAGCGGCGCGGAGTACGTCTGCGACCGGGGTGGATGCACGACCGATCAGGGTCTGCAGGTCTCCGGAATCGGTATCCAGCTCGCCACGAGCGATTCCTGCGTCCGCGCTGGCCAACATGGTTGCCACGAAGTCGGGCAGTCCTGCGCCCTGAAGAATTGCGGCGTACTCGGACTCGGTGACGTCCTTGTAGACGATCGACTTGCCGGAGAGCTCGCCGATGACGGCCGCAAGCTCGGCGTAGGTGAGGCGTTCGTCGCCGCCGAGTTCGTAGATCTTTCCGCCTTGATCGTCGAGTGTCAGTACGGCTGCGGCCGCGGCGGCGAAGTCGACGCGAGACGCGGCGGCGAGCTTGCCGTTGCCTGCCGCGCCGAGGAGCACCCCGCCCTCGATGGTCTGTGCGAGCGAGCCGAGGTAGTTCTCCCAGTACCAGCCGTTGCGGAGAAATACCGCCGGAATGTCGGACGCGGCGAGGCGTTCCTCGGTGGCCTTGTGCTCGGGCGCGAGGCTCACTCCCGACGTGTCGGCGGCGAGCAGGCTGGTGTAGGCGATGAGGCCCACTCCGGCGGCCTCCGCTGC
The DNA here is from genome assembly GCF_040636045.1 of Rhodococcus sp. NPDC006774. Classification (NCBI taxonomy): domain Bacteria; kingdom Bacillati; phylum Actinomycetota; class Actinomycetes; order Mycobacteriales; family Nocardiaceae; genus Rhodococcus; species Rhodococcus sp. NPDC006774. The sequence goes on from NZ_JBEYIW010000011.1 coordinate 88,484, forward strand.
CTCGATCACGTTGATGTGCTGCGCAATTCGCTGGCCTACCTCCGAGCCCGAGACGAGCAGCAGCTTGTCGACGCCTGCGAGAGCCGCCGTCATCGCGGCGGAATCGGAGTAGTCGGCGACCCTAACCACGACGCCCCGTTCGGCCAGCGACGAGGCCTTGTCTGCGTTTCGGACGACCGCCACGATGTCGGCGGGTGCGACGCCACGCTCGATGAGTGCGTCGACGACGAGTCCGCCGAGGTTGCCCGTTGCTCCGGTTACCGCTGTGGTCATGATCGAACTCCTGAGGTTGAGGTTTCAAGTACGCACTCACTATGCACTTACTTTTCGTGCAGTGCAACCCCTAACGTCATCACTCACCCTTTCGCATGCGCTAACATGGCGGTATGCCAGAGCCCACGGAATCACTCGAAGCATCCGTCTTCGCGCGTGACTGTGCGTCGAGGCAGACATTGCAGAACGCCACCAGCAGGTGGGGTGCGCTCGCGCTCGCCGCCCTCACCGAGGGCGACTACCGATTCAATGCGTTGCGCCGACGGGTCGACGGCGTCAGCGAGCGCATGCTCTCGCAGACCCTGCAGACCCTCGAGCGGGACGGCCTCGTGGTGCGCACCGTGCAGGGAACCATCCCACCGAAGGTGGAGTACAGCCTCACTCTGCTGGGCCGCGACGTCGGCACCCGATTGAGCGGTCTCATCGAACTCATCGAGGGCAACATGCCTGCCGTTCTCGAATCACGCGCCGAACACGACGCCCGCTGATCGGCCGGGCTCACGCGGGAGGCGTCACCAGGCACCACTCGTTGCCTTCGGGGTCGAGGAGCACCTGAAAGGTTCCCGCCGCGTCGGAGTGTCGGTCGCCGAGCACCCTGGCGCCCAGTGCCACAGCCTGCCCGACGGCACGGTCGATATCCGATACATCGACGTCGAGATGGAGCCGGTTCTTGCCGGCCTTGCCCTCCGGGACTCGCTGAAACGCCAACCGAGTGAACCCGGGGACGTCGACGAAATGCCACGACTCGTCGCGCACCCTCGGCTCTCCGCCGAGCACCCCGGCCCAGAATTGCGCCAGCAACGCCGGCTCTCGGCAGTCGAAAACGACCTCGTCGATGCGTCCGATCATGGCCTCATCGTAGGGACCGAGAACATCACCCGGTTGCGTTATCGCAGCGTTACTTTACCGAGACTCTTTCGAGATCCCGACGAACCCGCGCCGCGCCCGAGCAGGTCGAGACTCGAAGCCAGGACGTGCGGGCCGTCCGCAACCTCGGCCCGGCGACCGACACGCTCGGCACACCGGTGCCGACGCACTGATCTGGGGAGGCATTCACCATGTTCCACACCAAGAGGATTGTCGGCGGAGCGGCAGCATTCGGATTCGCCTGCGCGTTCGCAGCACTGGTACCCGGCACCGCATCCGCAGCACCGGTCGCTTGTACCACCGCACCAGGAGGGGCCGACGTCGCTGCGCTCGTCGGAGGATCGCAGTGCGACAGCTCCGCGGACGTCGCAAGTGCTGCGGCCGGCCTCGGCCTCGAGGGGTGGGGTTCGGCCGAGGCGATGAACAACGCAGCCGCCCTGGCCCTCGGACTGAACGGTGGAACCGCAGTCAGCAACGGCAGTTTCGGTGGTGCGCCTGCAGCGATCGCCTTCGGCCCCGGTGCCGTCGCGCAGAACACCGCAGCCGGCCTCGGACTCTCCATCGCGGTGGCAGCACCGGGCTCCACCATCACCCTCACCCCGACCGGCGCGGTGTGCGACGGTGCCGGAATTGCCGGCAGCTTCACCACCCTGCAGGGCTGCATCGGCTGACGCGCGCTACGGGGGGCTCCGCGCAACGGAGTGAGCCGAGTGGGCGATATGGATGTCACCGAAGGCCGCGTGATCTACAGTCTCAATGACCTACAGTCTCGGTCACCCACAGTCTCGGAACGCGGGCCGGCAACGACCCGCTGAACAAGGAGTTCGACGGCAATGATGTCCTACCTGCTCTACGACGTTCTGCTCCCCCAACTCGGCCACGACGTCGCGTCGTACTGGGCGCACCTGCTGGTTGTCGCCCCGGTCTGAGTTCTGAGGCCGGACACGACAAAGGCATCCCCGCTCGGCCACGCAGGCCGGGCGGGGATGCCTCGTTCGAAACCGGAATCGAATCAGACCGGTTGGGGCAACAGTCGGGTCAGCACATCGGAGAGAGTCACGACGCCGACGCTGCGCGCCGGATCGTCCGCCGCCGCCGAACCGTCGACCACCAGGGCCAGATGATGCCGGGTCTCGCGCATCGACTGCAGGGCAACGTATACCGGCGTCGTCGCCTCGAGCGTGTATGCCGGACGCGTGATCTCGGCAAGAGTCTGCGGAGCGGTCAACGTATCGCGCACGTGCACCACTCCCTTGACCACGTCCGCGTCGCTGACCAGGATCCGCAGATGCCCCGAGCGACGCGAGGCTTCGCGCACGTCGTCGATGGTGGCCGTCGACGGTACCGACGTGGGCTTGCCGAACTGGCGCACCAGGTCGCCGACGGTCAGTTCCTGCAGTTCGAGCGCACTCGAGATCTGCGCCTGGTAGCTGGCGTCGAGAGCACCGACGTTCACCGAATGCTCCACCAGCTGACGTAGATCGTCGGCGTTCTGGCCGGTACCCACGGTGTCGGCCGGCTCGACGCCGACCCGCCGCAGGCACCAGTTCGCCATGTTGTTCAGTGCCGTCAGAACCGGACGGGTGAGAAACATGAACCCGCGCATCGGGATTGCGAGCATCGTCGCCGACTTCTCCGGATGGGCGATGGCCCAGGACTTCGGAGCCATCTCACCGACCACCAGGTGCAGGAAGGTGACGACGATCAGCGCGAGCACGAAGCCGAGAACGTCGGCGAACCAGTACGGCAGGCCGCCGCTCTCGAACAGCGGAGTGAGCCAGTAGTGCACGGCCGGCTTCGTCGTTGCGCCGAGGCCGAGGGTGCAGACCGTGATGCCCAGTTGCGAGCCGGCGAGCAGGACGGTCAGCTCGGACGAACTGCGCAGCGCGGCACGCGCAGAGCGCGAATTGGGAGCCGCGTCTTCGAGCCGATGCCGCTTGGCGGCCAACAGCGCGAACTCGACGGCCACGAAGAACGCACTGGCAGCGATGAGGCCGATCGTGACGGCCAGGAAGACCCAGATGTTGCTCATCGGTGCACACTTTCCTTCGTCTCGGCCGACTCGTCGTCGTGCTCGGGGTCACGCTCGCCGAGCGTCAGAGTCAGCAGGGACGGGACGTGGCTGTCGATCTCCTCGATCTCGAGGATCACGAAGCGAACGGGACTCTCCTCGTCGTTCGCCAGATCGGCGTTGTCCGGTGGTAGGTCCACTTCGATCCGTTCCCCGATGTCGGGGAGAGATCCGTTGTGCGCGATGGCAAAACCGGCGATGGTCTCGTAATCGCCCTCGGGCAGATCGATACCGAGAGCGCGTTCGACCTCGTCGACGTGCACCTCACCGGCCATGGTCCAGCTGCCGTCGTCGGCACTGACCGGGCTCGGGTCGGACAGGTCGTCGTCGTGCTCGTCGGTGATCTCGCCGACCAGCTCCTCGGCCAGGTCCTCGATCGTGATGACGCCGGTCAGACCGCCGTATTCGTCGATGACACAAGCCAATTGGTTCTTCGTCGAACGCAACTCGCGCATCGCGTCGGGCAGGCTCTGGATCTCCGGAAGGATCAGCGCGTCACGCGTGAGCTCGGAGATCGGCGTGGAAGCCGGCACCGTCGCGGACAGGACGTCCGCGAGATGCACGACGCCGACGATGCCGTCGTCCTCGTCGAGCACCGGGTACCGAGAATGCTCCTGACCCATCAGGGCCGCGACCTCGGCGAGGGTGTCGGTGTCTCGAACAGTGGCCGAACGCGATCGCGGAATCATCGCGTGTTCGACTGTGCGAGTAGGGAAGTCGAGGATGCGGTCGAGCAGCGTCGACAGCTCGTCGGGCAGATCGCCTGTCTCGCGTGAGTCAGAGACGATGTGCTCGAGGTCGCGCAGGCTGGCCGAATGCTCCACGTCGTGCACCGGCTCGATCTTGAGTGCCTTGAGCAACAGGTTCGAAGACTGGTCGAAAATCGTGATCAACCAGCCGAAGAGCTTGAGGTAGATGGTGGTCGAGAGCGACAGCCAGCGAGCCACCGGCTCGGGCCGCGCGATGGCGAAGTTCTTCGGGAACAGTTCACCGAAGAGCATCTGCACGAACGTCGCGAACGTGATTGCCAGAACGGCACCCAGGCCGACGCCGACGGCCGTCGGAACTCCGACGCCGCCCAAGATCGCGCCGAACGACTGACCGATCAGCGGTTCGGCGACGTAGCCGACCAACAGACCGGTGACCGTGATGCCCAGCTGTGCACCGGAGAGCATGAACGAGGTGCGTTTGGTGACGGTCAACGTGCGAGCCGCGACGGCGTCACCGGCCTCGGCGCGAGCCTTGAGCCGGGACCGGTCGACGGTCATGTACGCGAATTCCTGGGCTACGAAGTAGCCGGTCGCGACGGTGATGAGAAAGACGACGAGCAGGCCGAGCAAGAGAGTGAGCACAACGCTCATTCGCCGGACACCGCCTCGCACGTAGTAGTCGTAGTGCGGGGAGCCGTGTCCGGCCCGGGTTTATCGCTGTCCATGATTCCTCTGAGTTGTGTGATGTGAACTTTGTCCGATACTACCGGGTCACGGTGCTTTGACGACCAGGACGGGGACCGGGCAGTCGAGCAGCACTCGCTGCACGGTGCTGCCCATCAGGAACTTGCCCACTGCGGATCGACGCTTGGACCCGATGACGACCATTCCCGCACCGACGTCTGCGACGAGATCCACCAACGCGCCCGCCGGGTCGCCGCCGTCGGGTTCGACGCGCACGGTGGTCGCGATCCCCGGCAGTGTTCGCTCGACCTCTGCCTGCGCCGAATTGCGATCGTCCGCGGACACCGAATCTCGGTCCACCACGGACAACACGATCAACGGAGCCTGACGCAGCTCGGCCTCGGCGGCACCGCGGCGCAACGCTTCCTGACCCTCCGGTGTGTTGCTCATCGCTACTGCCACTGCGCTCGCTACCGACACGTTCTCTCCCGTTGCTCGTTGCTCGTATCCACCGAGGATCACCCTCGGAGAGTTGTGAACTGGACTAATCGGACAAACTGTATCTAACCTGACGCTGTGACACACCACACGAAAGGTCTCTGATGGCGATATCGCCCACACTGCTACGAACGGCCGGAGCCCTGGTGGTGGTGGGAGCAGTCACCGTCGCCGGAATCGATGCCGCTCGCAGTGCCAGCGGCTCCGACGCCCGAGCCAAACTGACACTGATCGCACCTGCTGCTGCGGGCGGCGGCTGGGATCTCGTCGCCCGTGAATCGCAGCAGGCGCTGCGCAGCGACGGCATCGTCAACAACGCCCAGGTCGTCAACGTTCCCGGTGCAGGCGGCACCATCGGCCTGAGCCAACTCGAGAACCTCAGCGGGCAGCCCACCACCGTCATGATCACCGGCACCGTCATGCTCGGCGGTATCGCGATCAACAACTCCGAGACCACCCTTGCCGACACCGTCCCGATCGCCAAACTCGCCGAGGACTTCGAAGTGTTCGTCGTCCCGAAGGACTCGCCGATCCAGAACCTCGAGGACATGATCGAGGCCTGGCGCGCCAACCCCGGAGGCCTCCCGATCGGCGGCGGTTCACTCGGCGGCATCGACCACATCGTGGCCGGCCAGTTGGCACAGGAAGCCGACATCGACCCGGCCGCAATCAATTACATCGCCTACTCCGGCGGCGGCGAGGTACTGACGTCGCTGCTGTCGAACACCGTCGGCGTCGCGGTCAGTGGGTTCAACGACTTCCGCGACCAGATCGAGGCGGGCAACGTGCGTGCACTCGCAGTGGCCGCGCCCGAGCCGCTCGAGGGATTCGACGTGGACACGTTCATCGAACAGGGTTACAACGTCGACCTCGTCAACTGGCGCGGAATCGTTGCGCCCCCGGGGATCTCGGACGAGGACCGACAGACGCTCGTCGACATCGTCACCGAGATGGTCGAGACCGAGCAATGGGCGACGGCCGTCGAGCGCAACCGCTGGAAGGAATCGGTTCTGACCGGAGACGAATTCGGAGAATTCCTCGACGTCGAGCAGACACGCATCACCGGAATTCTCGAGGAGTTGGGGCTGGTATGACAACAACGACCACCGACACGGACACCGGTACGTCCCGATCGTTCTGGACGGGCCGTAGCGGATTGATCGTTCCGGCGCTGCTCGTCGCACTCGGAGCCTTCCTGGTCTACGGAACCGTCACGATGCAGGTTCCACCCACCGCCACATCACCTGGCCCGCAGGTCTTTCCGGCCATCGTTGCAGGCGGCTGCTTCATCGTCGCCCTACTGGTCACCATTCAACTGTTGATCAAGCCCGACGCCGTCGACCGCGGTGTCGACGCCGACGGCGTGCCGCACACCGGCACCGTCAGCAACTGGCGGACACTGTCGATCACCGTCGGATCGGTGGCCCTGTTCATCGCGCTCCTCGACCCGCTCGGCTGGGTACTCGCCGGAGCGCTGCTGTTCTGGGGTGTCTCGGTCGGATTGGGCGGCCGCCGTTACGTGTTCGACGCAGCCGTCGCGCTGCTGGTCTCGAGCGCGGTTCAGATTGCATTCTCCGCGGGCCTCGGCCTGACCCTGCCCGGCGGCGTTCTCGCCCAGATCTTCTGACGGAGCTGACTTCACGATGGATTCATTGAGCAATCTGATCGACGGGTTCGGCACCGCGCTGACACCGATGAACCTGGTCTGGGTGTTCGTCGGCGCGCTGCTCGGTACTGCCGTCGGCGTCCTGCCCGGTCTCGGCTCTGCCATGGCGGTGGCCCTGCTGCTGCCCGTCACCTTCACCCTCGACCCCACCGCGGCGCTGATCATGTTCGCCGGAGTGTATTTCGGTGGCCTGTTCGGCGATTCGATCTCCGGCATCCTGATGAACACCCCCGGCAACAGCACCGCGATCGCCGGGACGTTCGAGGGTCACCGGATGGCCAAGAACGGCCGGGCCCCACAGGCTTTGGCCACCTCGGCCATCGGAGCGTTCATCGGCGGCATCGTCGCCACGACGCTGGTGGTGTTCTTCGCTCCCACGCTGGCGGCGTTGGCGACCAACTTCGGTCCCGCCGAGTATCTCGCCCTCGCGGTGTTCGCGTTCATCGCCACCTCGGCCGTGGTCTCGGACTCGGCGCTCAAGGGCCTGACCGCACTGCTCATCGGCCTCACCCTGGCCGTGATCGGCATCGACGGCCCCTCGGGCGCTTCACGATTCACCTTCGAGGTGCCGGCCCTGTTCGACGGCATTCACATCGTCGTCATCACCGTGGCGATGCTCGCGCTCGGTGAGGTCATCCACATCGCATCGAAGATCGGTCGGCCCGAGGATCGCAGTCTGATCAAGTCACAGGGACGACCCTGGCTGAGCAAGGCCGAGTTCCGCGATGCCATGCCGGCCTGGTTGCGCGGCACGGCATTCGGTGTGCCGTTCGGTGTGATCCCTGCGGGCGGCGCCGAGGTACCCAGCTTCCTCGCTTACGGCACCGAGCGCAGGCTCGATCGCAAGCGCGAGAAGCCGATGTTCGGCAAGGGTGCCATTCGAGGCGTCGCGGGTCCCGAGGCCGCCGGAAACTCAACGGCCGGAACGGCAATGGGAGCGCTACTGGCTCTGGGTCTGCCGACGTCGGCGACAGCGGCCATCATGTTGGCCGCCTTCCAGCAATACGGCATGCAGCCCGGACCACTGTTGTTCGAGCGCAGCGGCGACATCGTCTGGGCCCTGCTGGCCAGTCTGTTCGTCGCGATGCTCGTGCTGCTGATCCTCAACCTGCCGTTCGCACCGTTGTGGGCGCAGCTGCTGAAGATCCCGAAGAACTACCTCTACGCCGGCATCTCGGTGTTCGCCGCCCTCGGCGTGTACGCGTCGAGCGCCTCGATCGTGGATCTGATCTTCATGCTCGGGCTCGGCATCGTCGGATTCATGATGCGCCGCTACGACATTCCGTTGGCACCGGTGTTGATCGCAGTGATCCTCGGCCCGCTGGCCGAGGAGTCACTGCGACGCGCACTGGCCGTCAGCGAGGGCGACCCGTCGATCCTCGTCAGCAGCGGCATCACCATCGTGCTGTACGCACTGATGATCATCGCCGTGGTGTTCTCGATCGTCAGCAAGGTCCGCGCCCGCAAGACCGCCGACTTCTGAGTGCGCTCCGCGCAGTGGTGTGGTCAAGTACCCCGGAGGGCACTTGACCACACCACTGTGAAGCACTCTCAGTGCTGCAGAGCCGGGTAATCCGTGTAGCCCTTGGCACCATCGGTGTAGAAAGTGCTCGGATCCGGCTCGTTCAGGGGCAGATCCTCGCGCCAGCGGTAGGCAAGATCGGGGTTGGCGATCGCCGGACGGCCGACGACGACTGCGTCACCGATGCCGTTGTCGAGCAGCGACAGCGCCTCGTCGCGGTTGGTGATCTCACCGAAGCCACTGTTGACCAGTACGGCACCACCGAAGGCCTGCCGCAGATCCTGAACCAGCTCGCCGGCCGGATCCTTGTGCAACACGCTCAGATACGCCAGCCCCAACGGTGCGATTCGGTCGACCAACGCGCGGTAGGTGGCACGCACGTCGTCGGAATCCGTCTCGAGCGCATCCTGAATGTTGTGCGCCGGTGAGATTCGAATGCCCCACCTTGCCTGCGCCCAGGGCTGCGACCACTGCCTCGACGACCTCGGCGACGAAGCGCGCACGATTCTCGGGCGAGCCGCCGTACTTGTCGTCTCGCTGGTTCGATGCCGGCGAGAGGAACTCGTGCAACAGGTATCCGTTGGCACCGTGAATCTCGACGCCGTCCATGCCGGCCGCGATCGCGTTCTTCGACGCCTGCACGAAGTCCTCGATCACCGACGGCAACTCGTCCTCACGCAACGCGCGCGGGGTGGGGTACGCCTTCTTGCCCTCGTACGTGTGGGTCTCGCCGTCGATGGCAATCGCACTGGGTCCGACGACCTCACGGCCACCCGTCGTCGCCTCGTGCGTGACCCGACCCGCGTGCATGACCTGCGCGACGATCAGTCCGCCGTCGGCATGCACCGCGTCGGCGACGTTGCGCCAACCCTCGATCTGCTCGTCCGTGACCAGACCGGGCTGACCGGGGAAGCCCTGGCCTGCATGGCTCGGGTAGGTGCCCTCGCTGACGATCAGGCCGAGGGACGCGCGCTGCTTGTAGTGCTCGACCACCAGTGGGCCCGGCACGCCGTCCTGACCGGACCGAACCCGCGTGAGCGGGGCCATCACCAAACGGTTGTCGAGCTTCAGGTCACCGAGCTCCAACGGGGAAAACAACTTCATGGATCTCTCTCCTCACGAGTGCGTGCACAGTCTTTGCCACTGTCCACTCCGAACCCGAAAGATCCACCGAGCTATTCCGCCTCGAGATATTGCTCACGCCGAAAACAACAGTGGTGTGGTTGAGTGCCACAGTCGGCACTCAACCACACCACTGCCGAAGGCACTCAGAGGATGTAGAGCATCTCCTGATACGTCGGCAGCGGCCAGAGATCGTCCGCCACCATTGCTTCCAGGGTGTCCGCTGCGGAACGAACGGCGGCCATCGCAGGCAGCAGCTCGTCCTTGGCGTGGGTGGCCTCCGCGAGGGCCTCGCCGCCGGGGTCGGCTTCGAGAGCGGCCTTCAACGTCGCCAACGCTGCGCGCAGCTCCGACAGTGGAGCCGACACCGCCTGCAGCGCAGTCATGTCCACGTCGTCGACGCCTGCGCCCTTGAGCGCACTGACGTTCTGCGCCAACTCGGTCTGGTAGCGCACCGCAGCGGGCAGGATGGACGTCTGACCCATCTCCAGCGTCAGACGCGCCTCGACGAACACGGTCAGCGCGTACTGCTCGAGCCCGATCTCGTAGCGCGAGTGCATCTCTCGGTGGTTGAAGACCTTGTACTTCTCGAACAGTTCCATAGCCGAATCCGAGATCAGCTCGGGCAATGCGTCGAGCGTCGTACGCAGGTTCGGTAGGCCGCGTGCCTCGGCCTCGATCTGCCAGTTGTCGGAGTAGCCGTCGCCGTTGAACACCACCGCGCCGTGTTCGGTGATGATCTCCGTCAGCAGGTTCTGCACGGCCGTGTCGAAATCGGTGCCCTCGGCGACGGCCGCTTCGAGGTTGGTCGCCATGTAGTCGAGAGCCTCGGCCATGATCGTGTTGATCGTGACCATCGGGCCGTTGACCGTCTGCATCGAACCGGGGGCGCGGAACTCGAACCTGTTGCCGGTGAAGGCGAACGGGCTGGTTCGGTTGCGGTCGCCGGGGTCGGTCGGCAGCACGGGCAGGGTGTCGGCGCCGATCATCATGGTGCCCTTGCCCTTCGACGACGTGGCCGCACCCTTGGCGATCTGGTCGAACACGTCGGCGAGCTGATCGCCGAGGAAGATCGAGATGATCGCGGGCGGAGCTTCGTTGGCACCGAGGCGGTGATCGTTGGTCGCCGACGCCACCGAGGCGCGCAGCAGACCGCCGTACTTGTGCACCGCGCGGATGACGGCGGCACAGAAGACGAGGAACTGCGCGTTGTCGTGTGGGTTGTCGCCGGGAACCAGCAGCGATCCCAGGTCGGAGTTACCGAGGGAGAAGTTGACGTGCTTGCCGGAGCCGTTGACACCCTCGAAGGGCTTCTCGTGGAACAGGCACTCCATGCCGTGCTTCTTGGCGATGGTCTTGAACGTCGTCATCAACAGTTGCTGGTGATCGGCTGCGATGTTTCCGCGCTCGAACATCGGGGCGATCTCGAACTGTCCTGGTGCGACCTCGTTGTGCCGGGTCTTGGCCGGGATGCCGAGCTTGAACAGCTCGCGTTCGGTGTCCATCATGAAGCCGAGGACACGCTCGGGGATGGCTCCGAAGTAGTGGTCGTCGAATTCCTGACCCTTGGGCGGCTTCGAGCCGAACAGGGTGCGACCGGCGTTGAGCAGGTCGGGACGGGCCAGGAAGAAGTGTCGGTCGACGAGGAAGTACTCCTGCTCCGGACCACAGAACGAGACGATGTTCTCGATGTTCTCGTGCCCGAACAACTTCAGGATGCGCTCGGCATGTCCGCCCATCGCCTGCTGCGAACGCAACAACGGCGTCTTGTGGTCGAGGGCCTCACCGGTCATCGAGACGAACACCGTCGGGATGCACAGGGTGTTGCCGTTCGGGTTCTCGAGCACGTACGCCGGGCTGGTGACGTCCCAACCGGTGTATCCGCGCGCCTCGAACGTGTTGCGCAGGCCGCCGTTGGGGAAGCTCGAGGCGTCGGGCTCGCCCTGGATCAACGTCTTGCCTGCGAATTCGGCGAGTGCGCTGCCGTCACCGACGGGGTCGAAGAAGCTGTCGTGCTTCTCGGCCGTCAGTCCGGTGAGCGGGTAGAAGACGTGCGCGTAGTGCGTCGCACCCTTCTCGAGAGCCCAGTCCTTCATCGCGGACGCGACCGCGTCGGCGACCATGGGATCGAGCTTCTTGCCCTTGTCGATCGTCGCCATCACGGACTTGAAGACCGATTTGGGCAGACGCTTCTGCATGACGACCTTGCTGAAGACGTTCTCACCGAAGATCTCGCCCGGCTTCTCGTCTCCGACGAAGCTGACCGCAGGCGGCACATACGCCTCGACGTCTTTGATCGCCTGCAGGCGTACGGTATTTCCACTCATGGCTACCCCTTGACAAGGTGCTGCTCCACAGCTGGATTTTGCGGAGTCCGACCCGGCGACTGTACGAACGCGACGTGGCGGTCGTGTTTCGTCGTTGTGTCCACTGCGAGGCAAAAACGGCAATCGGAGTTTCTTTCCCCGCAGACGGGGGTAACTCCATAGCCAGCATAAACAACTGAAAGGCGTGTTCCATGACCGACGAGTTGACCGTTCGGCGCGTGATCGACGCTCCCCCCGCCTCCGTGTTCACCGCCCTCGCCAATCCCGAGGTCCAGGCGGCAGTCGACGGCTCGGAAATGCTGCGTGGCGCGATCGACCCGACGCCGTTGCGCGCGGTGGGCGATACCTTCGCGATGGATATGTACCAGCCGGAAATCGGCGAGTACGTCATGGAGAACACCTTGTTCGTGTTCGAGCAGGACCGACGCATCGGTTGGATTCCCAATCGCCAGGGCATGGAACCTCGTGGCACTCGGTGGTCCTGGGAGCTCGAAGAGGTCGCCGACGACCGGACAGCGCTCACGCAGGTGTACGACTGGTCGCGCGTCACCGACCCGGAGTTCCGCAAGATGGCCGGGTTTCCGCGGGTCACCGAGGACCAGATCGTCGGCACCATGCGCCGGCTCGCCGACCATCTCGGCGTTCCACTCGAAGACTGAACCTCAACGGCAGGAAAGAACTCTCATGGTCGACGTCACCCGCACCTTCACCGCCGCTGTTCCGCTGGAGAAGGCGGCCGCGTTTCTTCGCGACTTCTCCAATGCGCCGTCGTGGGATCCCGGAACCCAGAGCTGCACCCAGATTTCGGACGGACCGGTCGCCGTCGGAACGCAGTGGCACAACGTCTCGAAGCTGTTCGGTATCACCACTGAGTTGACCTACACGTTGGTCACGGACGAGCCTGATCACATCGTGTTCGAAGGCGAGAACAAAACGGCCACCAGCGTCGACGACATCACGCTGACGGCGGAAGGTGACCGATCGACGCGGATCGACTACCACGCGCAGATCGAATTCAACGGAGCTGCCAAGGTGGCCGGCCCGTTCCTGAAGGCGGGCTTCGAGGCGAAAGTCGCGCCGGACACCGTGGAGAAGATGACCGAGGCGCTCGAGCGACTGAGCTGACGCCCTACGTACGTGCGACGACGGTGAAGTTGTCCGCCGAGCTCGCCTGGACGTCGGGTGCCACGATCGAACCGTCGTCGGCGAAGATCTCGGAGATGGTGAACCCGGCATCGGTCACCAGTCGTCGCACGTCCGCCACAGTGGTGAAGTGCATGAACGGAGCGAAGTCGTGCGCGGCGAGCGGAGCGACCGCCCACGTTCCGCGATCGACTACTCGAGAACGCGCAGACCACCAATTGGCAACGCTGCGAACGACTCCGGTGGGATCGAGCAGTCGCCTACCGATGGCCGTCACGACGCGTCGGGGTGAGAACGTGAATCGTTGGGTCGGTCTGCTCAACTGAAACGGCGTCTCCCCGAACGACGGTCCGTTGCGGTTGAGAGTGGAGAACACCAGGATTCCGGACTCACCGAGAACTCGGCGAAACTCTTTCAGTACCCGAACTCGTTCGTCGTGGGTCACGGTGTCGATTCCGTTGTTGCTGAACACGATCAGACCGAATTCGCCGTCGGAGAAGTCCGCCAGATCACGCGCGTCGGCCACGTGCGCCTGCAGGTCGGGGAAATTCCGACGAAAGGCGTCGACCATGGTGGGTGCGTAGTCGATGGCAACGTAGCGGTCGCTGATCAGCCGTAGTAACGCCGTGGTTCGGCCACTGCCGACCCCCACGTCCAGTACCGGCGTTCCGCGAGCAACCGACGCAGCCGCGACCAGGGCGGCCGCCTCCCCACGGTCGAGAAACCCATCGGTCGGACCTGCATACTCCACATACGCAGCGGTCACCCGTGCGCTGTCGAACACGTCTCGATTGTGGTCTATGGACACGCGATCACCTCCGCTTCCCACACCGCTGACACAAGCGTCCCGCCCCTGTGCCCAGACGGTACCGGCGAACCCTGAGGTGCGCCTGAGGTCCCGTGCGTCCACCACACCCCCATCCGGGGGTATTCGGGGGGTGACTCGGATCACTACCGTTCCTCGCATTCGGTATCGCACATTCGCCCGATACCCGACAAAACGGAGGAACCATGACCACTGTCTCACCCGACGACCCGGGTGTGTCCGCACCGACGCCACCTGCGGTGCAGACCAAGACCAGTGTTCGACGGGTCGCTGTCGCCAGTGGCATCGGCACGACGATCGAGTTCTACGACTTCTTCATCTACGGCACCGCAGCCGCGCTGGTCTTCCCGACGATTTTCTTTCCGGCCCTCGGCTCCACCGCGGGCACTGTGGCCTCGTTCGCGACGTTCGCGGTCGCGTTCATCGCCAGGCCCGTCGGTGCAGTCCTGTTCGGACACTTCGGTGACCGCATCGGTCGCAAGAAGACCCTGATCTCGACGCTGCTGCTGATGGGGGTGTCCACGTTCGCCATCGGTCTGCTGCCCGGCGCGGAGACGATCGGCGTGGCCGCGCCGATCATCCTGGTACTGCTCAGGTTCGGTCAAGGGTTCGCGGTCGGTGGCGAATGGGCGGGCGCAACCCTGCTCACGGCCGAATACGCACCGCCCGGCAAACGCGGCTTCTACGCGATGTTCCCCCAGCTGGGACCGTCGGCTGCCTTCATCTTCTCCAGCGCGACATTCCTCGCGACCGGTCTGCTGCTCGGCGATACCAACGAGACGTTCCTCAACTACGGTTGGCGAATCCCGTTCCTGCTCAGCGCCGTCCTGGTGCTCATCGGCCTCTACATGCGGTTGGCCATCGAGGAGACCCCGGTCTTTCGGGCCAACAAGCTCGCCGAGGAGCAGGCACCGGCGAACGCGGCACCGACGAAACTGCCGATCTTCGACGCCTGGCGCATCCAGAAGCGCGAAATCATCACTGCTGCAGGCGCATTGGCATCGCTGTTCGCCTTCTTCTACATGGGTACCGCGTATCTGACGAGCTATGGCACCAAGACACTCGGGTTCGACCGCCCCTTCGTGTTGATCACCGGAATCGGTGCCGCAGTCATCTTCGGCGTCGCCATCGCAGTCTCGGCAACCTACTCCGATCGTGTCGGCCGACGCCGAGTGATCATGGGGGCGTGCATCATCGCGGTACCGTGGTCGATCGCACTGTTCCCCGTCCTCGACACCGGATCACCCGCAGCATTCGTGATCGGCATGTGCGTCACGCTCGCCATCTTCGGAGTTGCCTACGGACCGACCGGAGCCCTGCTTCCCGAGCTGTTCCAGACTCGATTCCGTTACACCGGAGCAGGTTTGGGTTACAACCTCGCCGGAGTTCTCGGTGGAGCGATTCCGCCCATGCTCGCCGCGCCGCTCACGGCTGCATTCGGCAGCATCTCCATCGGCGTCATGCTGGCCCTGCTGTCGGTACTCAGTCTGGTGTGTACCAAGCGGTTGATCGAGACCAAGGACGTCGACATGACCTGATCCACCGCGAAAGAACCGCAACAACGACGAACCGCGGCCACCCGATGATCGGGTGGCCGCGGTTGCTCGTCGGTTGGGAGCGAACGATCTCTAGTCGTCGCCGCGGGGCGGCGGTTCGACATCTACGCCGCCCGAGTTGTGTTCCGGTCCGGCCGCGGGATGACTCGCAGGTACGCGGCCACGCGTCTTCGCGGCCTCGCTGTCCTTGGTCGCACCCTCGGCGAACTTGCGACGCCAGCTCTCCTCGGGACGGTAGGGGCCCGGCTTCGGCCGAACCTTGCCGCCCGGGAAGGCCAATCGCGCGATGGTCCGCTGGACCATGCCCCACTGCTGAAAGAACGGCCCGGTGTTGTACGGCAATTCGTAGCGCTCGCAGATGTCCTTGATCTTCGGCGCGACGTCCGAGTACCGAGTGCTGGGCATATCCGGGTACAGGTGGTGTTCCACCTGGTAGCTCAAGTTGCCACTCATCAGGTGGAACAATGGACCGCCATCGATGTTCGCGGCTCCGACCAACTGACGGACGTACCATCCGCCGCGGGTCTCGTTCTCCACCTCTTCCTGACTGAAGGTGTAGGCCTGGTCCGGAAAGTGACCGCAGAAGATGATGGCGTTCGACCAGACGTTACGAATGATGTTGGCGGTGAAGTTCGCGGCCACCGTCGACAGGAACGTGCTCTCGACACCACTGAACCGACTGTCCAGCAGCGCCGCCGTCTTACGATTCTTGCCGAAGCGAGCCGACCCGCGCAGCTTGGACGCAAGCCGAGACCTTTTGCTCTCCGGCACACGACCGCCCGACGCCAGCTGTGCCAACGCGAACGCTCCGGCACTGATCAGCGGCCAGCCCACGTAGTCCTTGACGAACTGCTTGCGTGCCTTGACTCCGATGCCCTTGAGATCCTCGACCAGATCCTTCACAGGCTTCTCGCCACGGCGGATCGCCTCGATGTCGAGATCGTGCAGGGCCACGCCCCACTCGAAGAACGCCATCAACAGCACGTTGTAGAACGGCTGGGCCAGGTAGACCGGGCTCCACTTCTGACGTGGGTCGATGCGCATGATCTCGTAGCCGAGGTCTTTGTCCTTGCCACGGATGTTCGTGTACGTGTGGTGCACGTAGTTGTGCGAGTGCTTCCACGAGTTGGCGGTGGACGCGGTGTCCCAGTCCCACACCGACGAGTGGATCTCCGGATCGTTCATCCAGTCCCACTGGCCGTGCATGACGTTGTGCCCGATCTCCATGTTCTCGAGGATCTTCGCGATCCCGAGGCATGCGGTGCCGGCCAGCCACGCGGGCTTGCTGGTGGAACCGAGCAACAGCACGCGTCCAGCGACCAGCAGCTGACGCTGCGCAGCGATCACCGAGGTGATGTACTTGCGGTCCTTGTCACCGAGGCTGGCGTACACCTCGTCGTGGATGGCGTCGAATTCCTTGGCGAGTTCGGCGATCGTCTCGTCACTCAGGTGCGCCAGCGGGTTCACCGGCTCATCGGTGTCGGTGACGCGCCTCGTGGTTTCGTCGATAGACATACATTCCCCTGTTCGAATGGAAGATCAGAGTTCGATTTCGATGTCGCCCTCAGCAGTATTGACACAGATCCGAACCGCTTGCCCCGTAGGTTCTGAGACATCCCCGTTACGTAGGTCACGTAAACGCCCCTTCTTCAGGGTACCTACACAGGTGTGACAGATGCCGATGCGACAACCGAACGTCAAATCCAGACCGGCATCCTCACCCGCAGCCAGAATCGTTGTGCCGCCGTCGCATTCGACGTCCTTCTTGCTGTTGAGGAACGTGACGGTGCCGCCCTCGCCTGCGTCGTCACCACCGCCGATGACCGGCTGGAAACTTTCGTGATGAAATTTGTCGTAGTCGCCCTGGTCTTTCCAGTACGAGCGCAGATCGTCCAGATGTTCGCCAGGACCGGAGCAGAATGCTTCTCGGTCACGCCAATCCGGGACCAGTTCGTCCAGTTCGGATGCCTTCATCCGACCTTCGTCGCTGGTGATCCGGAGCTTCACCGTCAGTCCGTCGTGCTTGCTTTCGAGTTGGTCGAGAGTGTCGGCGAACATCAACTGCTCACGGTTGTGCACCGAGTGCACCACGACGACGTCGCGAACCTGATCGTGATGATCGAGGGACCGCAGCATGCTGATGATGGGCGTGATTCCGCTGCCCGCGCTGATGAACACCATCTTGTCCGGAATCGGGCTCGGCAGAGTGAATTCACCCTCCACCTCGCTGAGGCGGACGATGTCGCCGGTTCTGATGCTGCCCACCAGATACGGAGAGACAGTGCCCGACGGCACCAGCTTGGGGCTGACGCTGACGAGACCGTCGGCAGGATCGGGATCGGACGTCAGCGAATACGCTCGCCAGTGGTAACGACCGTCGATGAGTACTCCGAGCCGGACGTACTGCCCGGGCGTGTGGCCCTGCCACTCGAAACCGGGACGGATGTACACCGACACGGCTTCCGAACCCTCCGGAGCAACCCGCTCGACCTTCCCCCGAAGTTCGCGCGTGGTCCACAGCGGATTGATCATCGACAGATAGTCGTCGGGCCGGAGTGGATTGAACAACGATCGGACTGCACGCAGCATCGTCCGTCGCACAAAAGAAACCTGGGGCTTGGCCCCCCGTTCAGCCATACTCAACGGTAACCCTGTACGCCGTGCTACACATCCGAATCGCTCAGACTCGAATGAGACTGCTACACAAGGTGAACAGAACCGGCCGATATCGGCCGGTCAGCGCGCTCTGGAAACGCGGTCCCCCAGGGCGGCACTGACTTTTCCGTACCACCCGAGCGGACGCGCGGGCCCGCGTGTCGGCACGTCCGCGAGCAACGCCTCGGCCGTTTCCTCGGCGTCGATCTTGTTGTCGCCGATGCCACCCGTGGCACCTCGCTTGGCCCATCCGACGACGTAACACCCCGGAACCGGAGTGCCGTCGGCAGCGGTGATGCGGCCACCGTCGTTGCGAATGGTGCCACTGATGTCGTCGAACGGAATTCCCGGTGACGGGGTTCCGCGGTAGCCGATGGCGAGCAGCACCAACTCCGTGGGTAACTCGACCGCATGCTCACCGACGCCGACCTCGATGGACTGCACCGAGCCGCTGCCGTGGAGAGCGGACGGAGCTCGGCCGAACGCGAAGACGATGCGGCGGTCTTGTGCCTGCGACCCCAGTTCGACTCGCGCCGCCCCGGCCAGAGCCGATGCGGGAGCGGACAACGGCAGGCGATCGATGGCGTCGACGATTCCGTCCGGTCCTGCCACCACGACGTCGACATCCGGGCGGTCGACGAGGGCTTTGCACTCGGAACGGGTGAACGCCGCGAACTCGGGGCCGCGGCGCGCGAGAACGACGACCTCGGTGACGCGGTGGCGACGCAGCTCGGCCAGCGCATGCGGTGCGATCTCGGTCCCGACGAGCCGGTCCGGGTCGGCCGTGAGGATACGAGCCGCGTCGAGTGCGACGTTGCCGTTTCCGATGATGGTGACGCGGTCGACGCCGGTGAGATCGATGGCATCGGCTGGAACGTCGGGGTGGCCGGTGTACCAGCCCACCAGGGTGCGCGCGCTGACGGATCCATCGAGGTCGATGCCGGGAATCTCGAGGGCTCGGTCCTTGTCGGCACCGACTGCATAGACGACCGAATCGAACTTTCGGGCCAGTTCGACGTGGTCGACGTCCTTACCGACCTCGACGCCGAGCTTCATCGTCACTCGTGGATGCACGAAGATCCCACGGAAGTGCTCGCTGATGCGTCGGGTACCGAGGTGATCGGGAGCGACGCCGTAGCGGGCGAGACCGCCCGCGGTGGGCAGCCGGTCGTAGAACGTCACGTTGGTGCCGGGCACGCGCAGCAGCGCCTGGGCGGTGTAGCAGGCAGCCGGTCCGGTGCCGACGATGGCGATGTCGATCGGCGGTAGGTCGTTGACCGTCGCCACCGGGAACCGAGGCGCGCCCCACTCCGCCACGGCGGGCTTGTCCTTGTAGTAGTCGGCGTTGATGTCGGCGTAGATCTGCTGATCGGGCGTCAATCTCGAGACGCGAGTGATCGCGTCCACCGGACAGGCGTCGGCACAGGCACCGCAGTCGATGCACGAGCGCGGATCGATGTAGAGCAACTCGGTCTTGCCGAAATCCGGCTCGTCCGGCGTCGGATGTATGCAGTTGACGGGGCACACCGACAGGCAGGATGCGTCGTTGCAACAGTTCTGCGTGATCGCGAACGGCATTGTTCTCGGATGTCCTTCACGGCCTCGAAAAGAGTGGTCAGAGCATGTGCAGACGACGGTAGATCATCTCGGCCGGCTTGGTGACCAAACCGCAGTCGAGAAGAAATGCCATCAAGTGCTCGCTCGAGGTGCGCATCATCGTGTGGTGATGGGCGTTGTTCTTCGCTTCCTTCACTGCGCGGTCGACGTCGAGGCCCGCTGCCGCGTAGACCTCCTTGTTGACCATGTTGGACACGATCATGCGGGCGGCGATCGCGACGACGAGCGCGCTGGCCTTACGGCGAGCCGGGCTCTTCTCGGCGATCTCCTCACGCATCTGAGCGCGCGCGAACGTCATGTGCCGCGACTCTTCGACGACGTGGATCTTGCTGGTGGTGCGCACGAGTGGCAGCACGTTCTCGCCGCGCATCCAGTCGCGCTGCATGACGTCGAGCACCTCTTCGGCGACGAGGATGCCTCCGTAGGCGACCTCGGCGGACGCGATAGCCTTGAAGCCACGGCCGAGTTCGATGCTCGATCGACGCGGCAGGTATGCCTTGATACCCATCTTCTGGCAGGCGCGGGCGAACATGATCGAGTGACGGCACTCGTCGGCGATCTCGGTGAGAGCGAACTGGAAGTCCGAGTTCGACGAGTCCTTGCAGTACTGATCACGCAGAACCATCTGCTGCAGGATCATCTCGAACCAGATTCCGGTGCTCATGATCGAGCAGACCTCGTGACGAGTGAGCGTGATGCGCTGCTCCTCGGTCATCTCGTCCCACAGCTTCGTGCCGTAGAGCGTGCTCCACTCCGGGTTGAGTCCGTAGAGGGAGGGATCGAGATCGGCTTCCCAATCGACCTCCTCGGACGGGTCGTACGACAGCTGGGCGGCGGAATCGAGCAAACGAGCGGAAACGTCCTCGGGCTCGAGAACGTCGTTCCTGGAGAGTGTGCTGGTCATCGCCGTGGTTCCTTCCATCGTCGAAAAGCTGTAGGTAGCTGTTACGGAGATTACCAGGTACTCAGCGACACAGGTAGTCACTCCGGCAGAAAGTTCCAGATTCTTTTCGCTCGTCCCTACAGTTCGAGCGTGCAGGACACGGAGAGCGTGGCGGCGGTGTCGTGAACGAGTTCGAGGGCAAGACCGAAGTGATGATCTTCGGCGCTCCGGGCGAGCACTCGCTCTGAAAGACGGGCGAGAGGGTCCCCGCCGACGTCCGAACCTCGGGCGAAAAATTCGAAGGTTTCCCGTTCGGTGCCGATGGGGCATACCCCCCGAACCAACTCACCCCATCGCGCATGCGCGAGACGTTGACTGGTACAACGTCTCTCGCTCCGAAAGGCAACCATGCCCGCAATTCTTTTCGGCTCGATCAGCACACTCGTCGACACGTCCGAACTGCAACGCCGATCGTTCAACGAGGCCTTCGCAGCGCACGATCTGAACTGGAACTGGTCCCGTGACGACTACCGGGCGATGCTCGGCTCGAACGGTGGTGCCGACCGCATCAGCGAGTACGCGTCCGATACCGGCACCGAGGTGGACGCCGCCGCCGTGCATGCAACGAAGTCCGAGATCTTCCAGCGTCTGATAGGCGAATCCGACGTGAAGACGCGACCGGGCGTGGCCGACACGATCGACTCCGCGAAGGCGAACGGCCTGAAGGTCGGCTTCGTGACGACCACCTCGCGGGACAACATCGACGCACTGCTTGCTGCCCTGTCTCCCGAGCTCACCGCCGATTCGTTCGACGTCATCGTCGACGCATCCTCGGTGGACGCAGGCAAGCCCGACCCCGCATCCTACGAGTTCGCTTTGAAGACGTTGGGCGAGAACGCATCCGACAGCGTGGCCATCGAGGACAACGCCGGCGGCGTTGCGGCGGCATCGGCCGCGGGCATCACGTGCGTCGCATTCCCGAACGAGAACACCGCAGGCACCGAGTTCGGCTCGGCCACCGACACCGTCGATGCACTCGATCCCGAGCGCGTACGCGCTCTGATCGCAGCCTGACCCTTCATCCACCCCAGGAGTAATTGTGAGCAATCTTCAGGCCCAGGTCGTTGCCGGGGACAGGTCGTTTCGCGTCGAGGGATACGAGCGCATCGAGTACGACCTGATCTACGTCGACGGCGTGTTCGCAATCGAGAACACCGAACTGGCCGACAGCTACCGACCGTACGGTCGCGCGCTGATGGTCGTCGACGAGTCTGTGCACGAAATCTACGGTGACCGGATCAGCGCGTACTTCGACCACTACGACATCGACCTGACGGTGGTTCCGGTTCACATCGCGGAGACCGCGAAGTCGCTGGAGACGTTCGAGCGCATCGTGGGAGAGTTCGATGCGTTCGGTCTGGTCCGCACCGAGCCGGTGCTTGTGGTCGGTGGCGGATTGACCACGGACGTAGCAGGTTTCGCGTGCGCCAGCTACCGTCGCAACACCCCGTACATTCGCATTCCCACCACGCTGATCGGCCTGATCGACGCGAGTGTGTCCATCAAGGTGGCCGTCAATTACGGAAAGCACAAGAACCGCCTCGGCGCCTACCACGCGTCGCAAAAGGTGCTCTTGGACTTCTCGTTCCTCGGCACGCTGCCCGAGGATCAGGTGCGCAACGGCATGGCCGAGCTGATCAAGATCTCCGTCGTCGGCAATCTGGAGATCTTCGAGATGCTCGAACAGTACGGTCCCGAATTGCTGCGAACCCGATTCGGTCATCTGGACGGAACAGCGGAATTGCGTTCGGTCGCAGACAGACTGACCTACTCGGCGATCGCGACGATGCTCGAACTCGAAGCCCCCAATCTCCACGAGATCGACCTCGATCGTGTCATCGCCTTCGGCCACACCTGGAGCCCGACTCTCGAGCTGACCCCGCCTGCACCGTTCTTCCACGGCCACGCGATCAACATCGACATGGCGCTCTCGACGACCGTCGCCGAGCAGCGCGGGCACCTGTCCACGGCCGACCGCGACCGCGTACTCGGCGTGATGGCGAGTATCGGCCTGGCACTGGACAGCCCCTACCTGACACCCGAATTGCTCTCCGAGGCAACGGCATCCATCCTCAAGACTCGCGACGGTATTCTGCGGGCTGCGGTGCCGGATCCGATCGGTACGTGCCGCTTCCTCAACGACCTCGACGCAGCCGAGCTGGCCGATGTCCTGACGCTGCACAAGAAGATCTGCCTTGACTTTCCGAGGGCAGGCGAAGGCCTCGACATGTTCACCGCGCCGACGCCGTGACGAAGGCCCCGCGACCGGTGACCCCGACGACCATTCTGGCGCGTGAGCTGAGCGAGATAGCCGATCTGCTCGCCGCCGGCGTCGGGGTCACCCACGAGCTCACCACCCGTGTTCATCGAGCCCGCGATCTCGCAGCGGGACTCGACCCGTACCTCGACACCTGCACCACCTCCCAATCCGCAGCACTGGCGACGCTGGCGTCGCGGACCCGCACCGAGGACTGGAGATCACGTGACGTCGTCTCCGGCTCGGGGCCCCTGGAGATGGAAATGCTCTCCGGCCACGTGGAGGGACGCTTCCTTGCGTTTCTCGTGCACATGACCCGAGCGAAGCGAGTGCTCGAGATCGGTATGTTCACCGGCTACTCGGCTCTGGCGATGGCCGAGGCCCTGCCCGCGGGCGGCGAGGTGGTCGCGTGCGAGGTGGATCCGTACGTGGCCGAGTTCGCGCAGTCCTGCTTCGCGGAATCACCTGCGGGCTCGTCCATCACGGTGGAGGTGGGGCCGGCACTGGACACCCTGCGCCGGTTGGACGGAACGTTCGATCTGGTCTTCGTCGACGCCGACAAGACCGGATACCGCGCGTACGTGGAGCACTTGCTCGGCAGCGAGTTGCTGGCCGAGAACGCCGTGATCGCCGTCGACAACACCCTGCTGCAGGGCGAGCCGTACAGCGAACAGCCCACCGAGAACGGCCGAGCCGTCGCCGAATTCAACGATTACGTGGCGAACGACCCCCGCGTGGAGCAGGTACTGCTTCCTCTGCGCGACGGCGTGACGCTGATCCGTCGAACATGATTCGTACGGTTGCCGCGCTGTTCGGCCTCGCAGTCACCCTTCCCGCCGATCTCGCGGCGGCCGGGGTGGCTGTCGTTCGCGGCGAACGGCCCGCCACGCGCCGATCCGATTCACCCAAGACTGTCCTGATCAGCGGCGGGAAGATGACCAAGGCCCTGCAGCTCGCGCGGTCTTTCCACCTCGCCGGGCATCGCGTCGTCCTGGTGGAATCGGCCAAGTACCGCTTCACCGGGCATCGGTTCTCCCGGGCGGTCGACCGATTTCACTGCGTACCCGAGCCGACCGAACCCGGTTACGCCCGAGCACTTCTGGATGTGGTGCTCCGCGAGGGCGTCGACGTCTTCGTCCCCGTAGCAAGTCCCGCTGCAAGCAGTCACGATGCCGACGCACGGGCACTCCTCGATCCACACTGCGAGGTGGTTCACGGTGACGGCGACACGGTTCGCATGCTCGACGACAAGTCCCGATTCTCCGAACGCGCTGCAGCGCTCGGCCTGCGCGTTCCCGATTGGCGGCGCATCACCGATGTGAAACAGATCGAGGAGTTCGACTTCCCACCGGGCCGCGAGTACATCCTCAAACGCATCTCCTACAACCCGGTCGGCCGAATGGACCTGACGCGGTTGACCCGCGACACGCCTGCCGACAACGTACGGTTCGCACGCGGTCTCGGGATCTCCGAGGACGATCCGTGGATTCTGCAGGAATTCATCGCCGGCCAGGAGTACTGCACCCACGGCACCGTCCGCGGAGGACGGTTGCAGGTGTACGGCTGCTGCGAATCGTCGGCGTTCCAGGTGAACTACGAGATGGTCGACAAGCCCGAGATACGTACCTGGGTCGAGACGTTCGTCGCCGACCTCGGAGTCACCGGCCAGCTGTCGTTCGACTTCATCGAGGATGCGGACGGTGCCGTCCATGCGATCGAGTGCAATCCGCGCACCCATTCGGCGATCACCATGTTCTACGACCACCCCGACGTCGCTGCGGCGTACCTCGAGGACGGACACCCCGAGATCGTGCCGCTCTCCTCGGCCCGCCCAACCTACTGGATCTACCACGAGGTGTGGCGACTGCTCACCGAGGGCAACCGAAAGGCGCGCCTGGGCAGCATCTTCCGCGGCAAGGACGCCATTCTGACGGGATGGGATCCAGTGCCGTACCTGCTGGTGCACCACCTCCAGATTCCGTCGCTGCTCGTGCGGAATCTGCTGGCACGACGCGGATGGTCTCGCATCGACTTCAACATCGGCAAGCTCGTGGAGAACGGAGGCGACTGATGGCCCTGTCGGTCCTGGTTTTGGTCGGATCGTCGGTGGACGAGTTCCATTGCGATCTGTCCCGGGTGTACGCGGGCGGATTCCTCGAGGCGCTCGGTGGTGATCCCGCCTACCGGTTCGAGGTGGCGTTCGTCTCCCCCGGTGGGCTCTGGAGCTTCCCCGGTGGCATCGATACCGCCAGTGTGGCTGCGGCGCACCAGATGCCGTTGGCGCAGGCGGTGGAGGTCATCTCGTCGTGGCATTTCGACGTCATGGTGCCGCAGATGTTCTGCCTACCCGGTATGACGACATACCGCAGCCTGTTCGATCTGTTGGGTGTGCCGTACGTGGGCAACGGTCCGGACGTGATGGCGATGACGGCCGACAAGGCCCGTGCCCGAGCCGTCGTCGCGGCGGCCGGGGTCGCCGTTCCCGCCGGTGTCGTGGTGCGCTGCGGCGACGACATCGACGTCGATCTGCCGGTGGTCGTCAAGCCCGTGGACTCGGACAATTCGATGGGCGTCACGCTCGTTCGCGAATCCGACCGTCTGGCAACCGCAGTGAGCGAGGCGTTGACGTACTCGTCTGCGGCACTGGTGGAGTCGTACGTCCCGTTGGGCCGCGAAGT
Organism: Rhodococcus sp. NPDC006774; assembly: GCF_040636045.1. Taxonomy (NCBI): domain Bacteria; kingdom Bacillati; phylum Actinomycetota; class Actinomycetes; order Mycobacteriales; family Nocardiaceae; genus Rhodococcus; species Rhodococcus sp. NPDC006774. Next base: position 113,899 of record NZ_JBEYIW010000011.1, read on the forward strand.
CCGCTGCGGCATTGTCGAACGCGGCGGTGAGCTGATCTGCCTACCGCTCGAGGAGTATGCCGTCGAGTCGATTCGTACCAGCGCCGACAAGTTGAATCGCACGTCGGACGGGGATCTGTATCTCGTCGCGAAGGAACAGACCAAGGCGTGGATGGTCGACGTCTCCGATCCGATCACCGAGAAGGTCTGGGCGGCAGCACGATCGTGCTATCGATCCCTCGGCTGCCGACACTACGGTCTCTTCGACTTCCGGATCGACCCCGACGGTAGACCGTGGTTTCTCGAGGCCGGCCTGTACTGCTCGTACTCACCGTCGAGCGTGCTGGCGGTGATGGCCTCGGCGGCAGGCATCGCCGTGGACGAACTGTTCGCACGATCGCTCGACGAACTGTCGGTGAAGGAGATGTCCTCGTGACGCTGGGAATCGAGATCGACGAAGTGGACCTGAGCTCCACCGCGATCGAAGAACTGCGAACGTTGTTGGCCGAACACGGCGTGCTGATTCTGCGGAAGCAGCCCCTGGACGACGCACGCTTCCTGGCGTTCCTCCGACGGTTCGGCGACATGATGTTCACCGAGGGCGAGACGCCCGTGCCGGGCTTTCCCGATCTGAACGTCATCAGTAACGTCGGCCGAACCACACCGCCGAAATCGACCTTCCACGTGGACACCACGTACGTGGCGAATCCGCCTGCCTACACCGCATTACGCGCGGTCGAAGTACCGGAGTCGGGTGGCAGCACGTTGTTCAGCGACCAGTACGCGGCGTACGACACCTTGCCTGCCGACCGCAAAGCGGACCTGGCCGGAAGAACGGTGACGCACCGAGTCACCGGGGTGGCGTCGGACACCGATTCCTGTGCCGAACATCCCTTGTTCGCAGTACATCCCGTGTCCGGGCGCACCGCATTGGCGTTGTCGGCACCCGCCCGGTGCGTGGCGATCAGCGGAATGTCCACCGAGCAGGCGCACGAGACCGTGCGATACCTGTTCGAGCACTCCACTCGCGAGACGAACCTGCTGACGCACTCGTGGGCACCGGACGATGTGGTGATGTGGGACAACCGATGTGTGATGCATCGAGCCGATCACAGCGCAGTGTCGGGAAACAGGGTGATGCACCGTGGAATGGTCGCGAATGGGGAACCTGCGTCGGTTGTGTGACCGACAACTCAAAGTCTTGCCGGTTCGCTTCATGTCAGGAGAATCGAGTCATGACTTCCCCATTGACGATCAGCCGGGAGACAGCCGTCGGTGCCGAAGCTCGTCTGTCCTGGATTCTGTCCGGACTCGCGGGGATGGTGGGTGCAGTCGCCTTCCTGCATTCCGCCGGCTACTTCGTGACCTTCATGACCGGCAACACCGAACGTGCTGTGGTCGGGCACTTCGGGCACCCCGAGGGCAAGGAGGTCACCCCGGGGGCCTCACCGATCGCGGCTCTCTCGCTCATGGGGTCTTTTCTGGCCGGCGTGATCGTCTCGTCGATCTGCCGGCGTCGCTACTGGTCCAACCACCCACACGGAGCAACGGTGCTGACCACGATCGCGCTCGCCGGAGCGGGAGCGATCGACATCGCCATATCCGGATGGTCGTCGGCCACCGTGAACTTCTACCCGATTCTGCTGGTGGCCTTCGCACTCGGTGCACTGAACACCGCGTTCACGAAGAAGGAGGAGACCTACATTCCCCTGAGCTATGTCACCGGCACCATGGTCAAACTCGGCCAGGGTATCGAGCGGCACATGTTCGGCGGCGGGACGCGCTACGACTGGCTCTGCTATACAGCCCTTCTCGGATCCTTCGCATTGGGTGGTGCGATCGGTGCCTTCATCGGCGTCGTCATCACCGGCCCGCAGGTACTGCTCCTGACCGCCCTGATCAGCTTGGGCGCGACGATCTTCACCTTCACCCACACCGAGCGTCGCACGTTGCTGGGGTGAAGCCACCGATCCGGTTCAGCCCTCGACCAGCGGCGAGGCCACGACGATCTTGCGCAACATCTGCTCCGTGAAGCTCGAGGACAGGCGCGATCCGATCAGCACTTGTCGCTGCACCAGACCTTCGATCATCACCACGAGGGTTTCGGCGTCGGACGGTGGATCCTCGGAGTCCAGCGAGGCGACGATCCACTGGGTGTACGTGACGAATGCTGCCCGCTGACTGTCGAACAACTCGCGGATCTCGTCGTCGTGCTGCGCCTCGCCGAGCATGATGTGGCGAGCGATCACCCGTTTGACGGCATCTCCCGACGTCATGGCGTCGATGAAATCGATGATGCGGGACACCACGACATCGGCGGTGAGTGGTTTGACGTCGACCAGGCTGCCGAACGTCGCTCCGGCCACCTCGAAGTCGCGGACGAACAATTGGCCGAGAGCCAGGTGAAGCAGCCGACTCCGGGTGGGCGCGTGGTAGTTCACCGACCCGGGACCGAGTCCTGCTGCCGCGTCCACTGCCCGGTGCGTCAAGCCACGGAGCCCTTGGGTGGCGAGCACCTCGATAGCGGCGGTGGCGATCTCGTCGCGCCGACGCACTCTCGACTCATCGTCCTTGGGGTGTGCCGGACTCATACCGCGCAGTGTAGTGCCAGGCCATTGACATCCGCCGATTCCTGGCCCTAGCCTCAACGAATGTTGAGCAGGGTGGGGACATGAGCCGGGGGCCTTCCAGACGCCAGATCATGATCGGAGCAGCCGCCGCGGCCACCATCGCCGTCGTCGGCCCGGTAGCCAGGGCAGCAGCGGTGCCGGCGACCGGTTCGAGCAACGAGTGCGGCGAGCGCTATCAGGGCTATCGCGACGCCGATCGACATCTGCCGTACGCCCGATACATGGCGCAGCGAACGACACCCGCACCGACCGTCGTCGCGGACACCTGCGCGGGCCCCGCGCTCGCGCCCGATTCCATTCCCGGATTCGATTCGATCACAACCGATCTCGCGCCCACCGGCTACTCCACGATCGAAACCGGATACGGTCGACGCACCGACGGAGTGACGTTCGTGGCGGTCCGCACCGCGATGCCGCGCGTGACCGCGGCGATGTGGGACTGGTGGTTCGGCTGGCATTCCACCGAGGCCGCACGCTACAAACTGTGGCATCCCGACGCCCATCTACATGCCGCACTTGCCGAGGATCGCACCGCACTCGACATCCCCGACAAGGCCAAGTACATCGGCAACACGACGTTCGTGGACGAGTACGTCGGGCCGAAGCTGCAGCAGCTGGGTATCGCTTTTCGCGATCCGATTGCGCACGGATTCGACGTTCCCGCGGATCAGACGATCGTCTTCGGCCGAGTGGGCAGCTCCATCGCACCGGTGGACCTGGGCTGGCTGGCGCACCAGGTGCGCCCCGTCGACGGCGGTGCCGAGATGCGTAGCCGCTTCTTCCTGAACCTACGAGGGCTGCATGTTCCGGACCTGAAGCAGGCCGCGTGCGCCGTCCGCCGTGGGGCGTCGGTGGACCCGACGGACCTGGTTCTCGGACTCGACCTCGCCCGAGATCTCTTGCTGCACTGCGGACAGGAGATGAACCACCTCGCCGGCTTCCTACCGGAGCTGTACGAGGAGTTCGGGGGCTGATCGTTCTCGGCGGCTAGTGGCCGAAGAATACTTTCGCCAGCACGATGAGCGCGGCGACCGCGGCAGTGGCCAACCCACCCAGAATCGCGCGGAAGGTCAACGGGTTGCCACGAATTCGCTCCGTGACCAGCTGGATCGTGGCCATGCGCACCACGATGACGCCACCGGCCAGCAGTTCCGACCACTGCCCAGGAAGCACCGACAACCAACCGAGTGCCAACATCAGCGCGGGGATGGTGCCGGAGCTCAGGATGGGCACGGCGTCGCGCAGTTCCTCGAAGGCCTTGAACGTGCGCTGCTCGTCGGTCGCATCACCGTGCGCTTCGGGAATCTGACTGCTTGCGACGAAATCCGCGAACACGTGCGCCAGGAACGTCGTCACCGCAGTGGCCAGAACCAGAACAGCGGCCGTTCCGTGTTCGATCGAGCTGGGCGTCGATGCAGCGACCGCCGCGAGGACCAGGATGTTTCCGTAGACGTAGGCGGACAGCCTCCTGGCCGCCCGCGCCGGCTCCAAAGGGCCGTCGGCGCGGGTGACCAATCGGCGATACAGCCGTGTTCTGCGAATACGGGGTTCTGCGTCGCTCATGCAGGAGATCGTTGCACGGTGGGCGAGATCATTCGACGGGAACGCCGAGCCGACCGGCCTGGTAGTCCTCGAACGCCTGCAGCACTTCGGACTTGGTGTTCATGACGAACGGGCCTGCCATCGCGACGGGTTCCCTGATCGGCTTGCCGCCGAGAACGAACACCTCGAGCGACTCCCCCACCGCCGAGGCCGACATCTCGATGGTGTCGCCGCGGCCGAACAGCGCAGTCTGCCCCATCCTGATCGGACGCTTCTCCGCGCCTACCGTGCCCTCGCCCGCGAGAACGTAGACGAGTGCGTTGAATTCACGATTCCACGGCAGCGTCAGCGCCGCGCCCGGTGCGATCGTGCTGTGCGAGAGCGCAATCGGAGTGTATGTCGAACCCGGCCCCTGCATTCCTGCGATCTCGCCGGCAATGACGCGAACCAACGCACCACCGTCGGGACTCGACGCCAACGCGACCTTGCTACCGGTGATGTCCTGGTAACGCGGGTGCGCCATCTTGTTCTCACGCGGCAGATTGACCCAGAGCTGAACACCGTGGAACAGCCCGCCGGACATCACCAGATGCTCCGGCGGGGCCTCGATGTGCAGAATGCCACCGCCCGCCGTCATCCACTGGGTGTCGCCACCGCTGATGATTCCGCCGCCGCCGTGAGAGTCCTTGTGCTCCATGATGCCATCTATCATGTAAGTCACCGTCTCGAATCCGCGGTGCGGATGCCACGGCGTTCCCTTCGGCTCACCGGGCGCGTAGTTCACCTCGCCCATCTGGTCCATGTGGATGAACGGATCCAGGGACGACATATCCAACCCGGCGAACGCTCGACGGACCGGAAAGCCTTCGCCCTCGTATCCCGTCGGTGCCGTCGTGACGGACCGGACCGGCCGAGGGACGGCGGTGGCGTCGGGCATGGGGATTCGGGGCAACGCGAGGATGTTGTCGACGGTCACTGCGGGCATGGGCGTCCCTTTCGGCAATGTAGTTGACTCTGCAACTACTATACCGACCTCAACCCGACGGTGTCCGACGGTATTCCCGCGGTCAGCCCTGCCGGTCGGCCAGCCATTGCCTGATCTCGTCGGTCGGCTGCTCGACGATGTCGTCGAATTCCGAGTGCTTGCCCACGAAGGCTGCAACCAGTTCGCAGATCGGCACGATGCGCTTGGCGTCGGCGCGGGTGGCGTCGAGCGCCTGTTGCACGAGAATCGTTGCCAGTCCACGTCCGCCGTAGGCCGCGTCGACCTCGGTATGGAAGAAGATCCGTCGCGCATCCTCGTCGTCGACGAACTCGGTGAAGCCGACCTGCGTGCCGTCGACCGAGACGGTGAAACGATCTGCCTGCTGGGTGATTTCGACCTCGGCACCCGTTTTGTCGACTGTCATCTCGTGCTCCTCGTTCCTCGGTGGCGCGAACCGCACCCGGTTGCTCACGGTACCGAACACCTGCGTACGGCGGGTTCGAGATCCGCCTCCGCGGACAGGGGTGCCGAGCGACCGATACCGCCTCTGTACGGTGGAGCGAAGGACCTCGACCGATGAATCATCCAGGGAAAGGAACTTCATGGCTCAGCCAGACAGGCTGGAGAAAGACCCGAACAAGGGTTTCGTGGCCCTGCTGGGGTGGAGTTTGGCCGCGGTGGAAGCACTGGACAAGTTCGATCGGCGCTACGTCGTCGTTGCCCCGGAGTGGGCCGAGGCGTACTGCACCGAGCACGACATTCCGTACCTACCGTGGAACTTCGAGCGACTCAACGATCGCTCGCTCGAGATCGCCGAAACACTGCAGAGCAAAGGCGTGGACGTCGCGATCCCGCTCTACGAGGAGACAGTGGAGTGGGCCGGCGCCATCAATTCGGTGTTGCTCGGCAACCCACGCCTGTTCGGTCAGGCAATGCTGTTGCGCGACAAGTCCTTGATGAAGCGCCGTGCTCAGCTCGGCGGCATTCGGGTGGGCATCTTCGAGGAAGCCCACGACCGTGAGGACGTCATTCGATTCCTCAAACGTGTCAACCAAACGCTACTCAAGCTCGACGGCGATCCCAACGACCCGATTCATGTCAAGGCTTTCGACAAGGCCGGTTGCCTGGGCCACCGCGTCATTCGCACCCCTGACGAGGTCGACTCCATTCCCGACGAGGAATTTCCGGCGCTGATGGAATCTCACCTCGACGGCTGGGAGTTCGCTGTCGAAGCATGGATTCACAACGGCAAGATCAAGTTTCTCAACATCTCGGAGTACGTCACGCTCGGCTACTCGGTGTTCGTTCCTGCGACACCCGAGCTGGAGAAGTACCGCGAGCAGATCACGGTGCAGATCGAGAAGCTGATCAAGACCTTCGACATCGAGTTCGGTTTCATTCACCCCGAGTACTTCGTGACCAGTGACGGCGAGATGTACTTCGGCGAAGTTGCTTACCGCCCACCGGGTTTCAAGGTCTTCGAGCTGTTGGAGCGGGCCTACGGGTTCAACGCATACCAGGGCCTCGCGCTGGCATTCGACCCGAAGACCACCGAGGAGGAGATCGACGCCTTCTTCCCGAAGGAGGTGGTCGACGCCACCGGTCACGCCGGATGCTTCGGCGTCTACCCGCGTCGACGCGTCGTCAGCGATCTCGTCATCCCCGAGGTCACCGCGGACGACGACTACTACGAGACCAACGACCTGTCGGCTCCGGTCGAGGAAACCGTCACCAAGAGAACGGCATTCGGCACGCACTGGGGCCTGCTGTACTTCTTCGGCGACGATCCCTACCGAATGCGCGATCTGCTCAAGCAACAGGAAGAACTGGACTTCTACGTGTGAAGCAGCAACTCGGGGACGACACCAACCCACCGTCACAGACGATGCACGAGCCGGCACCGACGAACGCGACCACGGCCGTGGACAGAGCGTTGGCATCACGTCTGGCGCAGCTCGACCATGCGATGCACGCGTTGGCCGATGCACCCGAGTTCAGCAAGAACACCAAGGTGCGGCGAGTTCTCGATGCGTTGCATCGAGTCTTGTTGCAGCCCGGTGGTTGCGGTGCAATTCGCGAACGCGCCGAGATGCTCGAGAATGCGGGGCTGTTCGCGGGCACCGACTGGGCCCAGCCGGACATTCTAGTTCCGGGGTTCGTGGGGCCCAGCCTGCGCAGCGGCAACGACGACACCTTCGTGCTCGAGGCGACCAGCGAACTGCGGATGGTCGCGATCGTTGCGGGCGAGTACGAGCATGCTGCGGTGACCGCCGAGGATGCCCGTCGGTTCCTTTCTCAGGTTCTCGCGGTCAATCTCGACGTGCTGTTCACACCCCCGTCCGAGTCGGAGCGAGTTCGCCTGGGTCGTACCGCGCATCTGATCCGTGATCTGTTCGGGTACGTGGCCGGGCAGATCGGCTACGACAGTGTGCTCGACGAGTTGGTCGAAGAAATCTGGCGGATCCTGCGGCAGCGCCCGATTCAGGTGGACACCATCAAGGACATGGTCACCCGCATCGCGATCTATCGTGACGATCCGACCGTCGACCTCGGCAACTCCGGGCAGGGCCTGGATCGGTTGATCACGGCCCTGTTCGGAACCACCGATGCGTGCCGAGAGGATCCGGGCGTCGAGGTGTACCGGTCGCGGCTCGAAGCGATGGACGTCGAGGCGTTGCAGTTCGAGGCCCGCGGATTCGCGCGAGCGATGCACGACACCGGACTGGTCTCGCCGTACCACGCGACGCTGACGCAGTATCTCGTCGACCACTACTCGTACGTTCTGCCCGAGGCCCTCGGTCTGTCCGACACCGGCCGGACCTGCCTGACGCGGTACCCCGAACTGGTCCATCGCCTCATCGAAGAAACGGTGTACCCCGAAACCGCGCAGTGCCTCTACGGTTTGGCGCTGCTGCTCGATCGCGGGATTCTGCATCAGCCGCCGATCGTGCCGTCCCTGTGGCGGCAGATCTCGTTGAAGCTCGCCCCTGCGGTGCGGGAACGACTGATCACCACGTTCGGGCCGGTCCCCGCGCCGGAGTCACGCTTGCTCGGCGGTTTGCTCTCGATGCTCGGGCAGCCCCTCGGTGTGGGCCAGGGCGACAACCCGACGTGTCAGTCGGCGCGGGCCTTGTCGATGTGGGCCTACAACGATCCCGACTACCTGCTGCAGATGGTGGTGTGGGCGGCGCGTGACGAGGAGATCGTCATGCACTTCGAGGGGCAGTCGATCTCGTCGACCGACAGTGTCAGCGGCGTCGCCACGTCCGATCCGGTGGACCTCGATCCCGCGTCGCTGTTGCTGGTTCCGCACCTCGACCGCATCTACGCCGAGATGGTCCGGCGTTGCGCCGATCGTCCCGGCGATCCGCACCGCTGGGTCAATCCCGAGTTCCACGGATGGTGGTCGGCGCGCGAGTTCCACATCGACGTCGATGTCGAGACCGGCAATCTCGTCGACCTGGACGCATTTCTGCGGCAGTTCTATGCCGCGTACCACCCGGAGTACAACGGGCACCAACCGTTGATCCATCCGCAACCGGCAGGTGTGGCCGTAACCGACAGTGCCGCACGGTATGTGGGGTGGCACGCCATCACGATCCTGCGCGTGAACACCGATCCCGACGGCGTCATGCGGGTGTACTTCTTCAACCCGAACAACGACAGCGGCCAGGACTGGGGTGACGGCGTCGTGGTGGGAACGGCGGGCAACGGCGAACGCGCAGGCGAGGGTTCGCTGCCGTTCGACCAGTTCGCCTCACGGCTGTACATATTCCACACCGATCCCCTCGAGAACGGCGAGCCCGAGAGGATTCCCGCCGAGGAGATCGAGCGGATCCGGGGATACATCGAGCGGAGTTGGGGCGCAGAACGTTCGGTGCCCGAGGCCTGAGATGCACGATGCGCCCCGAGTCCGTGACTCGGGGCGCATCGCTGTTCGGTCGGGCGTCAGTCCTTCTTGTCGAGCGAGTCCGGCTTGTGCACCGCGTCCTTGCCCGACTTGTCACTCTCGACGCGGTACTGCGGCTCGTCCTTCGATGCCTTCACGGTGCGGCCCGCGGCTTCGGTCTCGGAGGTGATCTTCTCCACCACCGTTCCCTCGGTCGTGGTGCCGTGGGTCTTCCATTCGACCTTGTCGCCCTTGTGCAGTTCGTCTTTCGCCATGGTCAGGGTGTCCTTTCGCCGGTGATGTCTCACGTGCGCTTACCCGCGGGAGTGGCGGCGCAATCAGCTGGTTCCCAGAGCCGGTGCCAGCGTGGTGAACCAGGCTTCGCGCAGCTGATCCTCGAACAACGGCCAGGTGTGCGCGCCCTCCTCGCGCATGGAGACCGTTGCCGGCACATCGGCTCGGCGCAGGGCGTCGACGAAGATCGATGTGCAGTGGTTGACCATCGCTTCGACCGCCATTCCTCCGAACGGCGGGATCGCGCCCTCGGGGATGCGATCCACAGGTCCGGGGAGCCCTCGAGACGAGCTGACGTACACCGCGGTTCCGCGTAGACGCTCGACGTTGAGCGACGGGTCGTGATCGCGCCACCCCTGGCTTCCCGGCAGGCCCCACATGTTGAAGGGGTTGTTGAGTCCGCCGGCGATCATCGCCGAGATGCCCGCAGTGGCAAGCGGGTTGGAGGGTGCCGGACACCCACTGAACGACGCGGCTGCGTCGAACACATCCGGGGCCTGGATCGCCAGGTCGAGTGCGGGACCACCACTCATCGACAGCCCCGCCACGCCGCGCCTGCCGGTCGATCCGTAGGCCGCGTCGACAGCGGCGGGTAACTCGCGGCTGAGGTAGGTCTGCCACATGTTGCTGCCGAGCACCGGATCCGTTGTCTGCCAGTCGGTGTAGAAGCTGAAGCGGCCGCCGATCGGTGCGACGACGGTGACGTTCTTGTCCAGGAAGAAATTCTCGACGCCGGAGTTGTTGAGCCACCCGACGCCGTCCTCGTTGCCGAGTGCGCCGTTGAGCAGCACCAGAGTGGGTGCGGGTCCACCGTCGGGGGAATGCAGCACCTCGTTGGAGATGACGCGATTCATGGACGGGGAGAACACGTTCAGCACAGCGCGAGTCGCCGACACCTGATGGATGCCGACCGCTCCGGCAGCCGCGTCGGCCGATCCCGAGTTCCCCGGCAGCGCGTGCGCCGTCGTTCCGGGCATCAGCATCGACGCCACCGCGGCGGCCGTCACGACCACAGCGGATCGAGTTCGCTTCTTTCTCTTTTGTCCCACACGCAACATCAGCACCAATCGAGGGTCGCACGAATTTCGCTTCCTACCGCTAACGATCGGATTACGAAACCGATCGGTCCGTTCACTCGCGGCGGTCTCGGCCGGCCCGTATCCGCGCGGCCTGCAGCGTCAGATGGTGCCGCTCGGGGATCGACGACGCCTGCTCCGCCGCCTGCACGTACAGGTCGGCAGCACGCAGCAGATCACCGGCCTTCTCGCACAGGTACGCGGCCGCCGCCGTGTGCCGCGGGACGGCCGGATCGACCTCGCCGAGCGCCTCGAGCCCCGCCGCCGGACCGTCCGCCTCCCCGATCGCCACCGCTCGATTGAGTCGCACGACGGAACTGTCGGTGAGAGCGAGCAACTCGTCGTACCACTCGACGATCTGCGGCCAGTCGGTCTCGTTCACAGTCGGCGCATCGGCGTGCAGGGCGGCAATGGCCGCCTGCGTCTGGAACTCGCCCAACCGATCCTGCGCGAGCGCTGCCTGCAGAATCCACACTCCCTCCGCTATCAGCGTTGTGTCCCAACGAGATCGGTCCTGCTCCGCGAGCGGGATGACGTGGCCGTCGGATCCGGTCCTGGCCGAACGGCGTGCGTGGTGCAGAAGCATCAGCGCCAACAGCCCGGATGTTTCCTCGTCGTCGGACAGCCTGGCCAACTGCCGGGTCAACCGGATCGCCTCGGCCGCCAGATCGACGTCGCCGGTGTACCCCTCGTTGAAGACGAGATACAGCACCCGTCGCACCGTCCCGACATCCCCGGGCGCGTCGAAACGCACGTCGCGCACTGTGCGTTTGGCTCGGCTGATGCGTTGCGCCATGGTCTTCTCCGGAACCAGGTACGCCTGCGCGATCTGCCGCGTCGTCAATCCCCCGACGGCACGCAGCGTCAGCGCCACCGCTGCCGCCGGACCGAGCGACGGATGCGCGCACAGAAAGAACAACTGCAACGTGTCGTCGACGCCGCCCACGCTGCCGGGATCCGGTTGCGCAGCGACTCGATCCTCGCGCGCTCGTCGCGCCTTCTCGGACCGTTGCGCGTCGAGAAACTGTCGCCACGCGACAGTCACCAGCCAACCCTTCGGGTCCGTCGGCTCGGCGTCGACCCACGTCGAGTTCGCCTGTACCAACGCCTCCTGCACGGCGTCCTCGGCCGACGCGAAATCTGCTCCGCGGTGGACGAGGACGCCGATCACCGCGGGTGTCAATGCCCGCAGCACCTGGGGGTCCATGGTGATCGTCAGTCGGCGATCGTGGGAGGAGCCTCCATGAACGGGCGCAACTCGAGCCACTCGTCGATCGGTTTGCCCCCTGCGCCCGGCGCAGCCGACAGCTGTCCGGCCAGCTCGAGCGCGCGATCGTAGGAGTCGACGTCGATGACCATCCAGCCTGCGATCAGGTCCTTGGTCTCCGCGAACGGACCGTCGGTGACGGGTGGTTTCCCTTCCCCGTCCGAGCGCACCCACGTTCCCTCGGGGGCCAGGGCCTGCGCATCGACGAACTCTCCGGTCTTCTCGAGCTCGGCGGCGAAATCTTGCATGAACTGGATGTGGTCGTTCACTTCGGCAGGGGTCCACCGGTCCATGGGAACCCAGTCGGCCGGCTCGGGGGCTCCGCGGTAGTGCTTGAGCATGAGGTACTTCGCCATGGTGTCTCCTGACAGTCGGTGCGGCCATTCTTGCCGCATTCGACCCTGGGACGAAGCCGGTCCGCCGATTTCTACATGCTCGACGGAAATTGATCAGTGCATCGTGCGCCCTGCCGAGCCGAGCATCTGTGTCGCCTCGACCACCCGAGCCGCCATCGCCGTCTCGGCCGGCTTGCCCCAGGATCGCGGGTCGTAGGCCTTCTTGTTTCCGTACTCGCCGTCTACCTTGAGAACCTGGTCGTACTTGCTCAGCATGTGACCCGCGATGGATCTGGTGAACGCGTACTGGGTGTCGGTGTCGATGTTCATCTTGATAACCCCGCTGGCGACGGCGGAGGCGATGTCTTCTGCGCTGGATCCCGATCCACCGTGGAACACCAGATCGAACGGGTTGTCCCTACCGGTCTCGGCCCCGACGACGGCCTGGATCTCGGCAAGAATTTCCGGGCGTAGGTGCACCGAGTCAGGGTTGTAGACACCGTGTACGTTGCCGAAGGTCAGGGCAGTCATGTACCGACCGCGCTCCCCTGCGCCGAGCGCGGCGATCGTGGCGCGCGCATCGTCGACAGTCGAGTACAACTGTTCGTTGATCTCGTGTGACACCCCGTCCTCTTCCCCGCCGATCACGCCCACTTCGATTTCGAGGATGGTGTTCGCCTGCACCGACAGATCGAGCAATTCGCGAGCGACACGCAGATTCTCGTCGAGCGGCACGGCCGAACCGTCCCACATGTGCGATTGATACAGCGGGTCGAGTCCGCGTCCGCGTCGGTCGATGGCGTCGGCCAACAGCGGCCGCACCCAGTCGTCCAGATTCTCGGCGGGGCAGTGATCGGTGTGCAGCGCCACCGAGATCGAATAGTGCTGCGCCACTTCGTGGGCGTACTGCGCGAGCGCCTTGGACCCGGCGAAGCGGTTCTGCACGGCGTTGCCGGACAAATAGAGCGCGGTACCGACCGATACCTGAATGATGCCGTCGCTCTCGGCCTCGGCGAATCCCTGCAGAGCTGCGTTGAGAGTCTGCGAGCCGGTGACGTTGATCGACGGGTAGGCGAATCCACCCTCCTTGGCGCGATCCAGCATGGCGGCATACTGGTCCGGACTGGCAATCGGCATGAGCTGTCCTATCTTTCGGGTGCGGCCGGCATGTCGACTGAGGTTGCCGTACAGCCGCAGGAATTTCGGTGGGTGAAGGTGGTCGGTACGCGGATCGATCGGGGCGCGTCCTCGCGCCCCTCGATGCGGCCGAGGAGTAGGTCGGCTGCGGTTCTGCCGATCGTTTGCACGTCCTGAGCCGCGGCCGTGAGCCGGGGCTCGAACAGATCCGACCACTCGAAGTCGTCGTAGCACACGAAGGCAAGATCGGCGGGAATCGACAAACCCAGGCCACGAACGGCTTTCAGTGATCCGATGGTCATCGAATTGTTCATCGACACCAGAGCCGTCGGCCGATCCGGACCCGACATCAGTCCACGCACCCGAGACTCGGCCACCTCGACACTGGACCGACCGTCGAGGATCAACCGGGGATCCAACTCGATTCCTCGATCGGCCAGTGCGCGGGTATAGCCGTCGAATCGCTCTGTGGTGGAGGAGATCCCCTCGATGCCGCGAACGATCGCGATGCGGCGATGTCCGGCGTCGAGAAGGTGGGTCGTGAGTTCGTACGCCGACACGTCGTTCTCCGGACCCACCTGATCACACGCGACGTCGAGCATCCGGTCGATCAGCACCAGAGGCGTTCCGCTACGCACGATCTCGGGAATCGTGGAGAACTCCGAGCCCGCTGCAGGCGCGAGAATCATGCCGTCGACCTGACGGTCCAGCAACGAGTCCGTCACTCTGCGCTCGGAACGCGGCTCGTCGTGCGAATCACCGAGGATCAGTACGTAACCGGCCTCGGACAACCGCTCCTCGACGGCATGGACCAGGCTGCCGAAGTACGGGTTGGTCAATGCGGCGATGGACAGTCCCACGGTGTGAGTCCGACCTGCCGCGAGCGATCGAGCGACGACGTTGCGCCGGTAGCCGATCTCGAGAATCGCCGCGTCGACGCGTTGCCGGGTGGCGGGATTGACGTTGCGGGTGCCGTTGAGCACATGTGAGACAGTCGATACCGATACCCCGGCCAGGCGGGCGACATCGTCCATCGTGGGCATGTCAGAGCGCCCAGCGCTGTCGGGTCTCGTGGCTTTGTGGAATCGTCATGTCAGCCGCAGGATTCGATCGGCGCGGCGCGCAGTCGACCCGATCAGTTCCGCGTTGCGCTCGTCCGATCCGAGAGCCCAGAACTCCGCATCCTCGTGCGACTTTCCGTAGGCCTCGTGCCGAGCCACCAGCCGTTGGTGCCGAACCTCGGTGTGCGGAGCCAGGAACCAGACCTCGTCGATCATCGCCCGCGCCGACGGCCACGCGTCGGACTCCATCAGCAGGTAGTTGCCCTCGGTGATGACGAGCGGGACAGTCGACGGCACCGGGATCGAGGACCCGATCGATTCCTCGATCTCTCGGCGAAATCTCGGCGCGTACACGACGGGACCACCTGGTTGCTGATCGTGCACGGCCGCGATGAGCCGCGCGTAGCCACCGTCGTCGAACGTGTCGTGGGCACCCTTGCGATCGAGCCGGCCCAGCTCGATCAATACCTCGTTGGCAAGGTGGAATCCGTCCATCGGAACCAGTACCGCGAGCTCCGGCCCGAGCGCGTCGACGAGTTGCAAGGCCACAGTGGACTTTCCGGCACCCGGTGCACCGGTCAGGCCGAGTATGCGCCGCTCACCGGACACGGCCAGCTTTCGTGCCAGCTCCACGAGTTCTTCGAGGGTGGCTTCCTGTACGTCCTGGTCAATGCTCACCGTTGTCGCTTTCGAGTCCGCGGATGGGAAGTTCGTGTAGCCACACTCTGGGGCCGATCACCGAGCAGCGCAGTGCGGCAACCCGAGCCGACCTGTCGATGCGCTCGGAAAGAGAGCCTGGCTGCGTGGAGTAGTAGGCATACGCGCCGTGGAACGCATCCCCGGCACCCAGAGTATCGACCACTGCGACCGGCTTCACCTCGACCGATCCCGACGATCCCTCGGACCACCATTCGACGGGCTCGCCGCCGTGGGTGGTGACGACGGTTCGTACGCCGGATCCGACGAGCGCCGCGGCAGAGTCCGCTGTGTCCGAGGTGCCGGGGGCGCGAAAGTCCGCCGAGCACACCATGTCCGTGGCATGCGGAATCAACTCGCTCATCACCGGTTTCCAACGACCGGCGTCCGCGACCAACGTGGTGACCCGCGCCGCCGCATGTTCCGCGGCGGCGCAGGCGATCAGGGGGTGGTGCCCGTCGACGAGAACGACGTCGGCACCGGCAACGACGGCCTCTAGACCCTCCGGCGGCGAGGCGTCGGAGTTGACGGCGTCGGCCGAGACGACCGACCGGTCACCGGTCGATTCGATCACCGTTACCGCCGAGACGGGCACGGACCTGGTGGAGCCCTCGGCCGCGTCGATCACCCGCACTCCGAATTCCGCCAGGTCGGCCTTGACCAGCGCTGCCACCGGGTCGTCTCCGAGCGCGGTGACGAGCACAGCCGTCCCACCCAGCGCAGCGAATGTCACTGCCGCGTTGGCGGCAGGACCTCCCGCCGCGACGAACTGGGCACTCGAGGTGATCTTCTGGTTGGGTGCCGGCGCTGCCGACACTCGATGAATGATGTCGAGTGTCGCCAGCCCGACGAAAACACCGACCGGACTTGTCGATTCAGAGTCCGGCACGTTCATCGTCGGTCGGCTCCTCCGCGCCGGTCATGAGCGCGACGACCTCGGACATGGTGCGGTTCTTCGGATCCACGACGCCCGCCCGCTTGCCGAGACGGTGGATGTGAATCCGGTCGGCGACCTCGAACACGTGCGGCATGTCGTGGCTGATGAGCACCACCGGAATGCCTCGGTCGCGGATCGTGCGGATCAGATCGATCACCATGCCCGACTCCCGCACGCCGAGTGCGGCCGTCGGCTCGTCCATGATGATCACTCCGCGTCCGAACGCTGCCGCCCGGGCAACTGCAACGCCCTGACGCTGACCGCCGGAGAGCGTCTCGACCGCCTGATTGACCGACTTGATGCCGATCTTGAGATCCTGCAGGTGCTTCGAGGATTCCTCGCGCATCCGCGGCATGTCGAGTCGACGAAAAAGACTGCCGCTGATGCCTTTACGCTTGATCTCGCGTCCCAGATAGACGTTCGACGCGATGTCGAGAGCCGGAATGACGGCCAGGTCCTGATAGACGGTCTCGATGCCTGCCGCTCGTGCGTCGCGCGTGTTCTTGAACGACACCGGCGAGCCGTTCATCAGGATCTCACCCGAATCCGGAATGACAGCCCCGGCCAAGGCCTTGATGAGACTGGACTTTCCGGCACCGTTGTCGCCGATCACCGCCAGCACCTCACCGGCCCGCAACTCGAAGTCTGCACCGTTGATGGCCGTGACGCTGCCGTAGGTCTTGACCAGACCACGCGCTTCCAGAGCGAGGGTGGCACTCACTGTGACCTCCTACGTGCGAATTGATCGACGGCCACCGCGACGATGACGAGAATGCCGGTCGCGACGTTCTGGTACAGGCTGTCGACGCCTGCCTGTGTGAGCCCGTTGCGGAGCACACCGACGATCAGAGTTCCGATGAGAGTGCCGATGACGGTGCCGCGGCCACCGAACAGGCTGGTTCCACCGATGACGACCGCGGTGATCGTTTCGAGGTTGGCGTTCTGATAGGCGTTCGGATCGGCGTTGGGGATCCGTCCGAGCGCTGCCCATGCCGCGATCGCCGCGATGACACCGGTCACGATGTAGACCGAGAACAGCACGCGTCCGGACTTGATGCCGGAGCGGTCCGAGGCCTGCGGGCTACCGCCGACTGCGTAAATATGCCTGCCCCAAGAGGTTTGGGACAACGCGTACCACATCACGGCGTACACCAGCAGCATCACCACCACGCCGTAGGTCGTGGAGAAACTGCCGATCTTGAACGAGGTACCCAGCAGCGTCAGTGGTCCGCTCGGCACCTGGTAGGTCTCGGAGCCGGCCAGCAACCTGGTGGCTGCCTGGATCGCGGTGAACGTGCCGAGTGTGACGATGAACGGTGGCAGTCGCAGCATCGTCACCAATCCGCCGTTGATCGCACCGAACGCCACACACACGGCAAGCGTGGAACCCAGTGCGACCACAGGACCGTTCGCGCCTGCCGACTGCGCCATCACGATGGTGCCCATCACCGCCACCGCACCGATCGACAGATCGATACCGGAGGTCAGGATGATCAGCGTCTGGCCGACAGCGAGAATGCCGACGACCACCGACTGCTGCAGAATCAGAGAGACGTTCTGCGGGTTGAGAAACGAGCTCGAGATCGAGCTGAAGACGATGACGGCGATGAGGAGCGCGGCCATCGGCCCGAGCAGCGGTTCACGCAGGATGGTTCCCACGTTGAACCGGCTCGGAGCCTTGGGAGGCGCAGCGGTGTCGGTACTCACGAATCAGATCCCTGTGTTCGCCGGTGCGTCGCGATCAGCCCCAGCAATTCGCTTCGCCCCACGCGGTGTCCTGGGATTCGATGCCGGCTACCGGCTTGTCGGTGACGAGCTGCGAGCCGGTGTCGTTGAAGCCACTGGGCTTGGTGCCGTCCTGGGCGAACTTGACGACCGCGTCGACGCCCTGCTCGGCCATCTTCGCCGGGAACTGCAGCACCGTCGCGCCGATGATGCCGGACTTGACGTTCGCGATGCCGGTGCAGCTACCGTCGATGGAGCCGATGGTGATCTGATCGGCGCGGCCGGCGGACTGAATCGCCTGGTACGCACCCGCCGCGGCGGGCTCGTTGATCGTGTAGAGCGCGTTGACGCCCGGTGCGCGCTGCAGCAGGTTCTCCATGGCCGTCTGCGCCTTGGTCTGGTCGCCGTTGGTGTTCTCCTGGCCGACGATCTCCGACGAGCTGTCGGTCAGGCCCATGCCTTCGAGGAAGCCGTCGTGACGGAAGGTGTCGACCGTGCCGCCCGCGGTGCCGTCGAGCATGATGACCTGGGGTGCAGTGGCTCCGAGCGTGCCCTTGACCCATTCGCCCTGGCTGACGCCTGCGGCCTTGTTGTCGGTCGCGAAGGTGGCGTCCACCGCGTCCTCGGGATCGGTTGCGGTGTCGAGGGCGATGACGACGACGCCGGCGTCGCGTGCCTTCTTGATCGCGTCCAGGACTCCGGTGGACGAGTTCGGGGTGATCAGAATCCCCTTCACACCCTGCCCCACCAGGTTCTCGATGGCTGCGACCTGACCCTCGTTGTCACCGTCGAATGCGCCGGCCAGGGCCACCAGCTCGGCTCCGCTGGAATCCGCCTGCGCCTGCGCTGCCTCGCGCAGCTTCACGAAGTACGGATTGGAATCCGTCTTGGTGATGAGCCCGACCTTGACGCTGTCCGAGTCCGAGCTGCTGCACGCGGTGAGGCCGAAGACGAGCGAACCGGCCATGAGCACGGTCCCGATCGTCAGCGCAGACTTCCGACGGTTATTGAACATGTGGACTCCCTTGTCCCCTAGCCACGCGGTCGCGTCGCTCGATTGCAGGAGCCTAAGACCGATACAAGCGCTTGCGCATGCGCTTTCGCGAAACAAACTCGGAGTCTTTTTCTAACCGACCGGCTGACCGGTTCGTGACGGGGGTCACGCGATAGTCGAGCCCCGCCCCGCGCAGCGCCCCGGGCCCCCGCACACGCACACGCACACGCACACGCAGACGCGCGATCGTCTGGCCTCGGACGCCGCCCGTCACCGCCCCGGTGCCCGCAAACGCGCGCGCGTTTGCCATCCGCGCGCGAACTCGTGCCCGATCACGTGGCTATTCCGTGAGCACCTGGCGAATGCGCGCGCATTTGCGATCGCCGCCGATCAGCCTCCGACGCCCAAGTACCCGCCTCCCCAGTTCTCGCCGCCGCCAGTTCTCGCCGCCGCCAGTCCCCGCAAATGCGCGCGCGTTTGCCATCCGCGCGCGATTTCGCGCCCGATCACCTCGCTATTCCGCGCGCACCCAACGAATGCGCGCGCGTTTGCCTCACCTGCCCCCGCCGAGCGGTCGGCTCACTTACTCGGCGAGTCCTCTTCCGTCACCGAATCAGGCTCTTCGTACGTGACGGTGATGTCCTGAAATCCCTTGTTACGCTGCGCTTCTGCCTGGCCGGTGTAGGAGTTCTTGTCACCCTCGGTGAGTTCGACGTTGTCGGTGAACGGTGTCAACAGTGCCCGGGGATGTAGGTGGTCGACGCGTACGGCGTTGATTTCGATGCACAGCACGATCAGCACAGACGAGACGTAGAGAAAACCGAGCAGACCGAGGACTATCGCGAAGATGCCGTTGCTGGCGCTGGCATTGCCGACGACATAGCGAATGTAGATGCCGCCGAACGATTGCAGCGCCTGCCAGATCACGGCGGCGATCGCGGCACCGGGCAGAACCTCGCGCACGCTCAGGGCGCGAGCGGTCCCGATTCGGAACGCAGCGGTGAAGACCACGGCGTTGACCACGACCGCTCCGACGAGTGCCAGTGCACCGCCGGCAAACCCGAACACGCCCGAGGATGCGACTCCGTTGAGAACGGTCAGGCCGATGATGGCGGTGCCGACGGTACTGAGCAGCAGCAGCCCCCGCAGCCGACCCTTGATCGGATCCGGTTGTTCGTTTCGCGGGACGGACCATGCGGTGTTCATCGCGTACTGCGCGGCCAGTGACACCCCGAGTCCGCCGTACAGCGACCCCACCACGCCGATGACGATGGCCGTTGTTCCGCCGCTGAGTCGATCCGGCTGACCGAGTTGATCACCGATGACGGGGATCTGGCTCATTGCCGAATCGATGATGCGGGTCTGCAGTTCCGGGTCACCGGCCAGAACAATTCCCAGCACGGTGGTGAAGAGCAGCAACAACGGGAACAACGACAGGAAGGAGTAGTACGCGATGAGAGCCGCGAGATATCCACCTCGGTCGTCGAGAAACTTGTACAGAACCGCGAGCGGGAAACCCGCCGACGGGTGTCTGCGCTGAAAGCTGTCCACCTTGCCGACCATCATCGATCGAATGTATCCGCCGCGCCGCTGCTGGAAACGTTGCCCGCGCACGTATTCGGTGTGACCCAGATCTCAGCGACCCGGCGTGCGCTTTCCGGTTCGAGCCTCGACCAACTTCTGACACCGCACGAAACGAGAAGGGAACTCACATGAGCTTCATCGACAAGGCCAAGAACGCTGCAGAAGACGCCATCGGCAAGGCCAAGGAAGTTGTGGGCGACGCCACCAACAACAAGGACCTCGAGGCCGAGGGCAAGAAGGACCAGGGTTCGGCAGGCGTGAAGAAGGTCGGCGAGAACATCAAGGACACCTTCAAGTAGGTCGCATTCGCGAGGGCCGTCGATCTCCGGATCGACGGCCCTCGCTGCATTCTCGGGTGTCGCTGCCGATGCACTTCGGTTCTAGGTACAACCTCCTGATGACAACGTATAAAGTGCACGGAGTCGACATTGTCGGCCGATACGGGCGTCCAGCAGAAGGCGTGTTCGTGGATCTCTCCGGCGAAGGGCGGCGGAGGTCTTGTGCGAGAGGACTCTCTGAATGTCGCAACCATCGACCGGTGTACAGCTTCCCGGGTCTTCCCCCGCATCGTCGCTCGCCGAATTCGCGCGCTCCCTGCGCGACACCCGTCGGTCGATGCCGGAGACGGTGAGCGAGATTCTGCGCACAGCGATCCGGCTCATCCCGGGCGCGACCGTGGGATGTGTCACCACGGTGCGCAAAGGCGTGCGTACCGTCGTAGCGTCCACCGACCCCCTTGCCGAGAAGCTGTGTCGGCTTCAGTACGAGCTCGACGAAGGCCCGATTCCCACCGAGGTTCACCACTTCGACGTCGTCGTATCGCACGACCTCACGGCGGAACCGAGGTGGCCGGAGTTCGCGGTTCTGGCCGTGAAAGAGGGCTTCAAGTCCTTGGCGGCGTTTCAGCTCTTCAGCAATGCCGATGACCTCGGTGCGTTGATTTTCTACAGCGACGAGCAGGGAGCCTTCGACACCGACGCGGTCGAGATCGGTGAAGCCCTCGCAGCGCATGCCGCCATCGCGATGCTCAGCGCCCGCGACAACGAACAGTTCCGGACCGGCCTGGCCAGTCGAGACATCATCGGCCAGGCCAAGGGCATGATCATGGAGCGCTACGACCTGGACGCGGTGCAGGCGTTCGATCTTCTGGCCAAGCTGTCACAGCAACAGAATCTCCCTCTGCACCGTGTGGCTCGTGACCTGGTGGAGACCGATCACCCGACGAACTCGACCTTCTGACGACCCGACGGGTTTCGATTCTCTGCTCACGAGGAATGGCTGTCAGTGGTATCGGCAGACAACACGCGATACCCGCGGGCGGTTATGTCGTTGAGACAACAGCGATCGACCGCTCGTCGCTACTGCTCCGGTTGGCACCTCGGACACCACCATGTCCGACGCCGATCGGGGTCACCGGGAACCTCCGCGACCACCCGAATCGACGTTCCACATCGCAGACACGGCTTTCCGGCTCGGCCGGCGACCCAGTGCGCACGGCCCTTTCGTGTGTCTCCGGTGGTCACCTGCATCGCACCGGGAACTGTCGCCGAATGACGCATCGCTCGCTCGAGTAACGCGACCGATCTCTGCGCGTCGACATCACTCGACGGCGTCCAGGGCCACATTCCTCGGAGGAAGCAGAGCTCGTTCGCCCACAGATTTCCCGGCCCGGCAATCACCCGCTGGTCCAGCAACGTCGCGATGATCGGCCGCCGTCCCTGGGCGGCAATGTTGGCACTTGCGCGCTCGGCGTCGAACGTCGGATGCAGCGGGTCCGGTCCGAGATGCGCGATCAGCGCGTTCATGTCCCGCGTGTGTCCGTAGTCGACGACCGGCAGCAGAATTCCGTACGCGGTGGGCCCGTCGACCGCAGCAAGCCGGACGCGCACGTCGGGTCGAACGCGCTGCGGAATCGAGCGACCGGCCCGCACGACCGTCCACGATCCACTCATCCGCAGATGCGTGTGCAGCGTGGTGTCGTCGTCGAAATCGGTGAGCAGATGTTTGCCGTGCGTCCGATGCGCGACGACGGTTCGGCCGGCCAGATTCTCCACTGCGTGCGCGGGCACCTGAAGCTTTCCGGCCCGCAACGATGCGCCGTCCAATGCTCGACGCAATCTCGCGGCCAATACGAACACGGTGTCACCTTCGGGCATGCGTGCTGTGTATCCCGGCTACGGAAAACGCAATCCGACGCCGCTCCTCACGGCGCAACCGACGACCGAAGGATGCCCGACGGCGTCGGCCGCAGCACCGACGCGAGTTCCGCCAAGGGCACCGGTGCCTCGACGAGGGTCTCCCATGGATACTTCGCATCGGTGTCGTGCAGGAAGGCGACGGCCCGGTGGAGGTGACG
Source organism: Rhodococcus sp. NPDC006774 (assembly GCF_040636045.1). Classification (NCBI taxonomy): domain Bacteria; kingdom Bacillati; phylum Actinomycetota; class Actinomycetes; order Mycobacteriales; family Nocardiaceae; genus Rhodococcus; species Rhodococcus sp. NPDC006774. The sequence continues at coordinate 136,386 of NZ_JBEYIW010000011.1, forward strand.
GGGCTCGTAGTTGTGGATCCCGGTGATGGTCAGCCAGTTCCGCACCACTGCTTCGGGGTCGACGGCGATCGGTGCACCCGGCGCGACGGATCCGGCGAGCACGAGCCGCCCACCGATGTCGAGTCGCCCCAGGGCCGCCTGCACGGCCGAGGGCGATCCGGAGAAGTCGATAGCCACATCCGTCCGTCCACCGTCGTCCTCCGCGGCCCCGAATACACGAGCTTGTCTCTGCCGCTCCGGGTCTCGATCGAGAACCGACACCGCTGCTCCTCGCTCGCTCGCCGCCGCGGCGGCGGTGACCCCCAGCATTCCTGCCCCGACGATCAGGACCCGTCGGCCGTCGACGACACCGGCGGCGTCGAGAGCGGCCATCACCGTCGCCGTCGCACACGCTGCGGGCGCGGCCACGGCGTCGGGCATGGTGTCGGGAATCCGGGCCACTGCGGTTCCGCGCGGGAGCACGATGTGTCGAGCGTAGGAGCCACTGAGAACCCATGCGCTCTCGGCAGACTCGTGACCCACCTTGCGCACGGACGAGCACTTGGCCGTGAAGCCGGACGCGCACCGGGGGCACCGGCCACACGGCACGGTCACCGACCAGACGATCCGATCCCCCACCTCCGCAGCCGACGTCGCGTCACCGACGGCAACCACACGACCGACGGCCTCGTGCCCGAGTACGGACGGGCACGCACCGTGTCGTCGCCCGGACACGGTGTGCAGGTCGCTGCCGCACACCGTGGCGAGGTCGACTCGCACCAGCAGGCCTCCCGGCTCGAGAGCGGGAATTCCTATGTCCCACATCTCGATCCCGCTCCCCGTCCAGACAGCGGCCTGTGTCAGACCAACAGTGATCTGATCCATCCGGAGATCCTTTCCACGATGTACACGACGACGAAGATGACGAGAACGATTGCACCGGCGACGTCGAAGTTCAGGGTACGAATCGACTCGAAGAGCAGGAAGCCGATACCGCCTGCACCGACTATCCCCAGGATCGTGGAGGTCCGAATGTTCACGTCGAGCAGATACAGGCTCGAACCGACCATCGACGGAATGGCCTGAGGAACAACGGCACTCAGAGTCCGGTTCCACCACCCGCCACCGACCGACGCCACCGCGTCGAGGGGACCGGGGTCGATCTCCTCGATCGCATCGGCGACGAGCTTGCCCAGGAATCCGACGGATCCGATGGCCAGTGCGCAGGTTCCCGCCACCGGACCCAGTCCGAGCGCTGCAACGAACACAACGGCGAGGATGAGTTCGGGGACGGCGCGAACCAGGAGGATCCAGGATCTCGCGACCCAGTACACCGCGGGATGCGGAGTTGCGTTGCGCGCAGCCAGGACTCCGACGGGTATGGACAGTACGATTCCGATTGCGGTGGCCACGACTCCGATGGCGACGGTCTGCACGGCGGCGTCGATCAGGTCCGCTCCCAGTGCGGAGAAATCCGGTGGGACCATTCGCCCGAACACCTCGACGGACGGTCCGATCCACGTCAGCAGCGACCGCGGATCCAGCTCGAGGACGACGAAGGACGCCACGACCGCGACGACGAGCCCGGCCGACGCCCCGATTCGCATCAGTCGATCGCGCTGTGGGCCTGCCGCGGACGGCACCAGCAGCATGCGGCGAAGAGCCATCGCCGCCAATTCCATCGCGGCGATGATCACCAGGATCACCAGCACGATTCCGAGAGCACGCGGGTAGATCAGTCCGCGCAGAGCGTCCTGAAGGGCGAAGCCGATACCGCCTGCCCCGACGAAGCCGAGGACCACCGACATGCGCAGGTTGATGTCGATTCGATAGACGAAGGCTCCGATCCAGGCCGGAACAACCTGCGGAACAACGGCGTTGATCATCTCCCGGTAGTAACCGGCGCCAGCGGCACGGAGCGCCTCTCGCGGTCCCACATCGGTCTCTTCGATGGCGTCGGCGAACAATTTGCCGAGCATGCCGATGGAATGCAGTGCGAGCGCGAGGATGCCGGGCAGCACACCGATTCCCAACGCCCTGACGAACAGCACCGCGAACAGCAGATCCGGCATCGCCCGGCAGAAGGTGATGACGGCGCGAGCGATGCTGTACAGGATCGGGTGCGGCGAGGTGTTCCGCGCCGCGAGAAACGCCAGCGGTACCGAGACGATCGCGGCGAGCACAGTGCCCAGTACCGCCATGAGCAGTGTGTCGAGCGCGAGGGAGACGATCCTGCCGGTGTCGTCGACGCGGGGCGGCAGCATCCGCTCGAGTAGGTTGCCGACATCCTCCAGACCGTCGATCAAGGTCGTAGGCGCAAAGTCGATGTAGCCCGCCGAGAGCACGGTGAGAACGAGGGCGGCGACACCCAGCGCCGGGAACAGCCATCGACGTCGCCGCGGATGATCCTGTACTGCAACGTTCGTGGGCTTCGGTTCCACGGTGACGGTCATGTCGGTGCCACCGCGGTCATGTTCCCTGGGTCGGGCGCGATCCTCTGATAGATCGGCATGATGTCATCGCGCCGAAGACCGACGGCGGGGCGATCGAGCACCACCCGGCCGTCTCGCAGACCCACGAGGCGATGCGCCCAGCCGAGCGCGAGATCGACCTGATGCAGGGTGCACACCACGGTCAGCTTCTCTTCACTGCACACTCGCTGCAACAGGTCCATGACGACACCTGCGTTCTCGGGGTCGAGTGAGGCGACGGGCTCGTCCGCGAGCACGATCCGCGGACGCTGCATCAGGGTTCGCGCGATTGCCACCCGTTGCTGCTGTCCACCGGACAGAGTGTCGGCGCGGCGTTCGGCGAAGTCCGCCAACCCGACTCGGTCGAGGCACGCCCTGGCTTCCTCCCGCATCGCTTTCGGGTAGGTGAGCGCGCCGTAGCGCGGAATCGACAGGCGGCCGATACCACCCACGAGTACGTTCTCGATGCAACTCAACCGGCCCACGAGATTGAAGTGTTGAAAGATGAATCCGACGTCTCGGCGCAGTTCGCGTACTCGGCGCCGGTTCGCGAGGTCGACGCGAATGTCGAGTGCAGTGACGCTCCCCGAGGTGACGGGATGCAGACCGTTGATGCATCGCAGCAGCGTCGACTTGCCGGAGCCGGAAAGCCCGAGCAGTACCAGCATTTCACTGCGGTGCACGTCGAGGTTCACGTCCTGCAGCGCGGTGGTCGACCCGAACTTCTTGGTGACGTTACGGACGCTGACCACCACGTTGCGCGGGTCCATCGGTGCGGATTTCATCAGCCCTGGCACTTCTCGGAACCGGTGACCTCGCATACGTGGCGCACGCCGTCGTAGTCGCTGTCCTGTGCCGGCACGACGCCCCAGGCGTCCTCGTCGGTGATGCGGCATTCCTCGGCGCAGATGCCGTCGGCGATGAAGGCATCCGAGTTCATGCCCTCGCTGAACACGTCCTGGAGTTTCGCGATGGCCTCGCTGCCGAGGTCGTTGTTGGCCGCGAAGAGCGATCCGGCGATCATCTCGGACTTCCACACCGTCTTGAGCTCACCCGGTGCGAGCTCGCCGTTGTCGATCATCGTGCGGTCGACCATGGTGTCGAATGCGAACCCGGCGTCGCAGTCACCGGCCTTGACTCCAAGTGCCGATGCGTCGTGCCCGCCCGCGTAGATCGGGTTCATGGCGGCGGAGATGTCTGCCTCCGAACCCGAGGTGATGACATCGTCCTCGATCAGTCCCGCTGTCGGATAGAGGAACCCGGAGGTCGAGCTCGGGTCGACGAAGCAGACCTTCTTGCCTGCGTAGTCGGCGAGACCGTTCACCGAGGCATTGTCCGAACGGGCGATTCCGTAGGACTGGTAGCCGGGCGGACTTGCCTCGTCCTGAACGACGGCACCCAGCGGCGTCATGTCGGCTCCGTTGATTCCGGCAACGACGTAGGCGAAGGGGCCGAAGAACGCGATGTCGACGTTGCCCGCGATCAAGCCCTCGACCACACCGGCGTAGTCCGAGGCCTGGACGAAGTCGACGGTCGCTCCGGTCTCGTTCTCGAGCCGCTCGATGACCGGGTCGTAACTGGCTTTCAGATCCGTCGAGTTCTCGGCGGGAATTGCAGCGAGCGTGATGGTTTCGGGGAATCCCTGCTCGGTGGTGGCTCCCTCGGAGGAGCCCGAGCAACCGGCTACGACCAGAGCCGCGGCAGAGAGCACGGCTGCGGCGGTTCCGGCACGACGGCGAGAGGTGGTGATCATGGCATGGCTTCCGTTCGGTGACGTTCGAGTGTGGTGGGTTTTCGGGGCAGAGCTGTTCAGGGCAGAAGGACGGGCGGGAGGTCGGCGACGCTGTCGAGCACGTGGGTGGCACCCGCCTCGCGCAGCTGATTCTCGGAGTGAGCTCCGGTGAGCACACCGATCAGCAGAGATGCGCCGGCGCGGCGGCCGGACAGGATGTCGCTGGAGGTGTCACCGACGACGGCGACGGCGGACATGTCGGTCACCTCGGCGAGCAGGGCGGCCGACAGGACGAGATCGGGGTACGGACGGCCGCGACCGACGCTCCCGGGTGCGAGGAACGCGTCGGGCAGATCCCGCCAGCCGAGCGCGTCGATGATGCGGTTCTGGGTGGGTGCCGAGAATCCGGTCGTCAGAACGACGGCGACTCCGGATTCGCGAAGCTTCGTGATCGCCTGGGCCGCACCGGGTACGGGTGAGACCCCGTCGTCGATGCGAGCGTCGTACGCCGACTCGAAGGCACGGTTGGCGGCCTGAGCACGGTCCTCTGCTCCGAACAGTGCACGGAACACCTCGATCTTGGATTGCCCCATCGTGTCCAGGACATAGCGGCGGGCCTCGTCACGTTCGGGACCGGCGTCGGCGAGTCCGACGGCAGTGGCAGCGGCATCGAACGATTCGAGGACCAGACCGTCGTCGGTGACCGTGGTTCCGGCCATGTCCAGAACGACGAGTTCGAAGGCCGTGCGGGTGTTCGGGCTGGTGGAGTTCGGCATGAGGAAGACACTGCCGTTTGGTATAGACCAATACGTGGAACTCGGGTGAACAGGCCGTGAACGTCGTGCGACGAATAGGTCTAGACCAATTGCTGCTATGGTTGGTCCATGGTCGTGGACACCGAACCTCGCGTACTCAAGCACCAGATCGTCCGCAGAAGTCTCGACGCCATGCTCGACGGCATGTCGGCGGGCGATGCGTTTCCTTCCGAGCGCGATCTCGCCGATCGATACGACGTGTCCCGCGAGACATTGCGTCAAGCCATCCGAGAACTGTTGGTAGCCGGTCGAATCGAACGACGGGGCCGTGCGACGGTTGTGGCCGAACCCAAAGTGGTGCTGCCGCTGGCCGTCGGCTCGTACACCGAGGCCGCGCGCGAGAAGGGTATGAGCGCTACCCGAATCCTGGTCGGTTGGGACGTGTTCCGAGCCGACGACGTTCTGGCGGAACTACTCGGCATCGAGACCGGTTCGGAGGTGGTCCAACTCGAACGCGTCTTCACCACGGGCGACGTCCGAGTCGGACTGGAGACGACTCGCATTCCCGCGTATCGGATTCCCGGGTTGCAGGACAGTTTCGATCACCGTTCCTCGCTGTACGCCGAATTGGCCGCACGGGGAATCGCTTTCGGACGCGTAGTCGACACCATCGAAACCGTCCTCCCCGATGCCCGAGAAGCCGCACTGCTCACCGTCGACACCCGGACACCGATGTTTCTGCTCGGCCGCGTCTCCTACGACACGGCCGGGGTTCCCATCGAACACCGACGATCGCTCTATCGCGGAGACCGGATGACCTTCACCGCTGTCATGGACGCCTGACATGACCTCTCGAGAAAGACGCCTGACATGACATCGACGTACGACGTCGTGGTCGTCGGGGCCGGCATCGTCGGTCTCGCACACGCTTATCACGCCCATCGGCGCGGACTCGCCGTGGCGGTGGTCGATCATGCCGATCGTGTCGCAGGTGCCTCGGTGCAGAATTTCGGACACGCCTGCATCACTGCGCAATCCGGCACTGCACTCGAATACGCTCGAGTCGGCCGCAGTCATTGGCTCGACCTTGCAGGCAAGGCCGGCTTCTGGGCTGCGGAAGCGGGGACGCATTGTGTTGCCCGGCACGAGGACGAATACACGGTGCTCGAGCAGTTCGCCGAACTGCGAGGGAAAGAGCAGGTACAACTGCTCGACCGCGCCGAGATATCGAGCCGACTGCCCATCGCGCACGCCGACGTCGTAGGCGGCATGTACATGCCGACCGATGTTCAGGTCGACCCGCGTGCCGCCGCACCTGCCATCGCGCGCTGGCTCGCCGACTCCGGGGTGGACTTCCACTGGCGCACCGCTGCAACGTCGTTCACCCCGGGCGTCGTCCACACCTCGCGCGGCGAACTGCATGCCGGCACCACGTTCGTCACCGTCAACCACGACATCGATCGCCTGTTTCCCGAGAGCGCCGAACGCGGCGGACTGGTGCGATGCAGGCTGCACATGCTGCGCGCCACGCTGCCGCTGCGTGCGCCGCTGCCCACCCCGCTGTTCACCGGCTGGTCCCTGCTCCGGTACTCGGGTTTCGAGAACCTGCCGGCCGTCGCAGACGTCGCCGCCCGCCTGCAGGCCGAGCATCCCGAGTACGTCGAACTCGACCTGCACCAGATGTACACCCCGCAATCGGACGGCTCGATCCTGCTGGGCGACACACATGTTCGCGAGATCACCGCGTCGCCGTTCCAGAGCGAGCGCGGCTTCGAGGTGTTGGTCACCGAAGCGAAGGCCCTGTTCGGGGTCGACCGCGTGGACGTCACGGAGCGGTGGCAGGGAACGTACTGCTCGGCACCGGGCTCGGAGTTCCTGCTGGAAGAACCGGTCGATCGCGTGTACGTCGCCACCGTCACCACCGGAATAGGCATGACGACCAGCATGGGCCTTGCGCTGTCCAACGTCGACAGCGCTCTGACCCCGGTCGCGCGGCGAGAGACCCGCCCTCGGCTCACCGCGCACAACTGAGCACATCTTCGTGTCAAGATGTAGCCATGCCGCCCGTCGTTCGTCCCTACAGAGGCGTCGCCGCCGACGAACGTCGACGTGAGCGACGCGAGAAGCTGCTCGACGCGTGCCTCGACGCGGTAGCGGAGTCCGGTGTCTCCACCGTCACGGTCGACGACATCTGTGCCCGCGCCGGCCTTTCCAAGCGCTACTTCTACGAGAGCTTCGGTGACCGCGACGCCATCCTCGTCTCTGCACTCGACGACGTGATCGATACCGTGGGAACCGCACTGAACGAGCTCGAGCAGGAACATGGATCGACGGAAGAACGCGTCGCACACACCGCCGCGGCCTTGGTGCGCGCTCTCACCGCCGATCCACGGTCCTCCCTGCTGTACACCGAGGCGTCGGCCAATCCCGCACTCGAGGACCGGCGCCGACAGATGGTCGACAGGTTCACCCCACTGCTGATGAAAGCAGTGCTCGACGCCGATCCTGCGGACCCCCGCGCCGAGGCAGCCACCGTGCTGATGATCGCCGGGACGACCGAACTTCTCGACCGATGGCTGCGCGGCACTCTGACATTCACCGAAGCCGAGTTCGTCGACACGTTGACCGCGCTCGGCGTCGCCCTGGCAACCTCGTTCTGAGTCGCGGGATCCGCACCTGTCGGCGCAGTCACCCGAGCAGGCTCTGACCCAGATAGCCGTCGTCGACCACTCCCGGCAGTATCGCGAACACCGCGGACCCGATCGGCGTCGTCCATTCGTTCAGTGCATCGAACTCGTCGAGGCGCTGCTGAATCGGTAGGAACTGGGTCAGCACATCGCGCTGATAGCTCGCGAACAGCAGCCCGGAGTTCGACACCGAACCGGGAGCAGGTGGATCGTCGTAGTTGTACGCCCGCCGGAAGATTCGCTCGCCGTCGTGAAGGTGCCGTGCCCTCGCGATGTGCGAGGACGGCGGGATGACCGGAATGCCGAATCGATCGGTCACGTCGAAATCGGCCTCGTCGAACTCTGCGGTTCCGGTCAACGGGGCACCGGTGTCGAGAGTTCTCCCCACCGACAACTCCCGGCCCGGTCGGTCCAGTTCGTCCCAGGTGTCCATCTCGATTCGTATGCGACGCAACACCATCGACGTTCCGTGCTGCATCCAGGGCTGGTCGCTGCCGTCGTCCCAGACCAGGCCGTCGAAGTCGGTACTTCCGGCCTTCGGATTGACGGTACCGTCGACCTGCCCCATCAGATTGCGCATCGTGGTGCCCGATTCCTCGGTACCCCGCGAGCGCCGGAACCCGCGCTGCGTCCAGGCGATCGTCACCAACGAGCGAACGTTCTTGGTGAGTACCCGAAGGGCGTGTGCAACGGTGACAGGATCGTCCGAGCACACCTGCAGCAGCAGATCTCCACCGGTGAATTCCGGTTCCAGACGGTCGATTCCGAAGGCAGGAAGCGGTGCCAGCCACGACGGCCGCCGATCCGGCAGACCGATCGCATCGAACACCCCGGGGCCGAGTCCGACGGTCACCGTCAGGCGTGCGGGCCGAAGCGCCAGTTCGGCTTCGGTATCGGCCAGCGCGGGTGCACCGGCAGTGAGCCGTCCGATGTCCTCGGTCCAGACCTTCAGAATCCCGATCAGCTCGTCGCGCCCGACTCGATCGTGCAAGGTCAGCCCGACGAACGTCGAGTGTGCCTGTGGCGGAACCGTATCGATGCCCGCTTGATGCAGGCCACGCCACGGCACCGTGTCACCTCCGGTGGCCGTCTCCTCGGCCCGGTTGCCGATGATTCCGTAACCGGTCGCGGCTCCCACCCCCGCGACTCCGAGCGCGGCGACGCCTCCACCGAGGAGACGTCGCCGGCTCAGCGAGCGTGGTGACCGGTTGTCGTTGTCAGCCACCGGGTGTCGGGGCAGGGGTTGCCGACCCGTCCATGTCCATGTCCATGCTGCCCGGCTCGTAGTTCTCCTGGGCACCGGAGAAGTCACGAACCTGCGCGGTGAACGTCGTACTCGACGCATCCTCGAACTCGAGGGTGAACTCCGCGTCGGCTCCTGGAGTGAGCGGAGAGGTCACATCCATGAGCATCAAATGGTCGCCGCCCGCGGCGAGCACATGCGTTCCGCCCGCCGGAATGACGAAGCCGCCCTCCTTCGGACGCATCACCATCGCTCCGTCGGCCCCGGTTGCCATCTCGTGCAGTTCCATTGTGCTCGACGCCGGCGACGACGCACCGACCACGTGCACATCGGAGTCGCCGGTGTTCTGCAATTCGGCGAACGCCGCGGTCATACCGGAGTCGGCGGCTTTGACCCACTGCTCCCGGACGACAACGGAATCGGACTCCTTCGCCGCGGCGGCCGGCTCGTTGCTGGAACATCCGGTGAGGATCAGACCGGTGACCGACAGTGCGGCCAACAAGGTCGAGGTACGTCGGGAGAGTGTCATGCGAGTTCGCTTTCGTGTCGAGAGGCAGCAGCATTGGCGGTTCTGGTCCGTGCTCGACGGATCGAGCCGAGGACCACGTCGACGGCGAGGAACGCCACCAGGCTCAGCCCGAGGAGTGGGACGAACCAGCCGACAGCAACCGCGACAACCGTCAGTGCGACGACGGACATCGGTGAGATTCGGCGAATGCCGCCGCGCAGCGGGGGACGCCCCGCGGTGAGGCCGGTTGCCTTGGTGGGACGGCGTTTCCACCACATCATGTAACCGCGGACGATGACCGATGCCAGAGCGACCGCAAGTGCAAGCAGCGCAAGCTGATTGGCTACACCGAACAGAGTCCCCATGTGCAGTTGGATACCCCAGGCCGAGAGCTTGGCAGCAAGGGGCCAGTCGGAGAAGTACAGGGTGTCGATCACCGTGCCGTTACTGCCGTCGATCGAGATGGAGTTGTTCGACATCACCCAGGGCTGACGGGTCTCGGCGACGACGAACGCTGCGTCGTCCGACGCCGGGATCGACGCCTCCACCGCCCCGTCGATACCGTTGGCCTTCGCGATGCCGAGGACCGAATCGATGCGACCGACGTTGTCGTCGGTCATCGACGCGTCGGCCGACATGTCCATCGAATGACCGCCGTGACCGGAGTGGTCACCCGTCGTCGTCGCCTCGGAGGAACCGATGGTCTTGGTGATGGCGGGGGTGGTCCAGCTCAGCGCCGTGCGGAGGTCGGTGACGTTCTCGCCCGCGTAGGTGGACCACGTGAGTCCGGTGGCGGACAGGAAGGTCAGACCCACAGCGATCCAGATTCCCGCCACTCCGTGCCAGTTCAAAGACCGATTGCGCCCCTTCGACTTTCGATCGAAAGTGAGCAGTCGTGCCTTGTCGCGGTTGCGTCGATAGCGCTCGAACCACAGGTAGAGGCCGCCGAGCGCGATCACCCACAGCCACGAGGCGGCGAGTTCGCTGTAGAGGCGACCGGGTTCACCCAGGTGCAGATGGCGATGCAGCTCGGAGATCCAGGTACGCACAGGCAATGAGCCGGACGAGCCGTACACCGTCAGCTCGCCCACGGACGTCGCGGTCGCGGGATCGACGAAGACGGCCAGCCGCTTCGATTCACCGAGGGTGGGGTCGGTGAACATCACTCGGGTGGTGTCGCCTGCTTCGGCTGCGGGGCGAACGGCGGCGACGGTGAGATCGGGTCGTTCGGCCTGCGCTGCGCGTATCTGATCCGCCACCGGCACGGCCGGGCCGGTGGCGTCGACGTGCAGGTAGTCCCGATACATGAGCTGTTCGATGGTCGGTGCGACGGCGTACAGCCCGCCGCTGATGGTGGCGATGAGAATGAACGGTGCAACGAGAATGCCCGCATAGAAGTGCAGCCGCAGGATCAGCGGACGCCAGCTGCGAGGGCTTGTCGGACGGGTGGGCGGGGAAGGATCGGCGACGCGTTCCATTTCGGGTGTGGACACGAGGTCTCGTTTCGTGAAGAGATGAGTGGGCGCGCGGATGTGCGCGAGGTGGCATCGCCTACGGGACCGGGCCCCGCGGAGGCAGCGTGAATCACCGAGAGTGCGATGTGCGGTGTCGAATGCGGCAGCAACCCACTACCCGACGCCTGACGAGCAGGGCGGGCGAGACGGTGGGGTGTGCTCAGGCAGTTCGAGCCGGTGGTCCGCGGTTTCCGCAGCCCGAAAGGTCGAGAAGTCGTGGTGATCCCGGGATCCGGTACACCGGGAGTGGTGGGGCGATGCGATTGTCGTCGACGACGAGCGCTGCCAGCATCGGCAGTGTTTCGCGGAGCGAGGTGACCGCGCGCCGGATTCCGTGCTCGGCTCCGCGGATGGCAAGTGCGCCGAGCAGGACGGCAACGGCGTGCGCGGCGAGCATCTGCTGGGTGAGCATCGAACCGTGATGGTGACCGTCGACGGCGGTGAGCAGCAGGTGACCGATCGCCTGCGCCGTGGCCAGAACGACCAGCAGCTGCGCCCGGGGTGCTCCCGCTGTCGGTGCCACCGATGTCGCGTATCCGGCCGCCGCGCACACAAGCACCAGCAGCACTATCGCCGCGTCCGAGGGGAACATCCCACCGCCGAAGGTGTGTGCCGTGGCTGTGACCAGTGCGGACAGAGCGCCCACGGAGGCACCGCGCAGAGGCGCGAACCCATCCGTGGTGGCAGACATGAACGGGATACTACTACCAACTACTCGCCGTAGTAGCACGCAGCGGGCCGGCGAGCAGTCAGGACTTACCCACGACGGCCACGATCAACTCCGTCAGCTCCTCGGTTGCCTCGTCACGGGTGAGTGACCCCGAGACAGCGGCATGTGACAACGCATCCGCAGCACCGAAGATCGCCGTGAGCGCGGGCGTCGAGATACCACCGATGCCGAACGGCTCGAGTATCGCTCGGCAACGTTCGGAGTACGCCCGCTCGGCAGCGCGCTTGACCTGTTCGAGTTCCGGTGAACCTTCCAGCGCAGCAAGCACACCCGTCAGCTCCCGCCCCTGAGCCGAAGCACAACCCACGTAGGAGTTCGCAATCGCCCGTGCGCGGCCGTCGAGCGACACCGATGCGGCGTCGAGGGATTCCTCGAGCATGGCCGTTTGCCGGTCGTCGAATTCCGTGAACAACGCTGCGAGCAATTCCGCACGTGAGCCGAAGTGGCTGTACACCACGGGCTTTGCAACACCGGCGTGTTCAGCCAGCCGGCCCAATGTCAGCGCGTCGGCGCCCTCGGCCCGCACGAGAGCCCACGAGACCTCGACCAGTTGGTCGTATCTGTCCGATCGGGACAGTCTCGTCCGAGCCATCACGGGCCTCCTTGCGCTATATACGAATAGTAACATACTCTTGGTACATAGCCGTTTGCCTCATCGAAGGAACCAGCCATGACCACACTTGTCGTAGTTTCCCATTCCGATCCCGACTCCCTCACCCACCGTGCCGCCGGATCCATTTCGGACGCGATCCGCACCGCGGGCGACACGGTCGAGACGGCCGACCTCGCTGCGGAGAACTTCGATCCCCGATTTTCCACAGCCGACCTGAATCTGTTCCGCGGCAACGGAACCGTGCCTGCTGACGTAGTTGCAGAGCAACAGAGAATCGACCGAGCCGACCACCTGGTTCTGGTCTTCCCGATGTACTGGTGGTCGATGCCCGCCCTGCTGAAAGGGTGGATCGATCGCGTCTTCGTCAGCGGATGGGCGTACGAGTACAGCCCGGGAGTCGAGTTCGTCAAGAAGCTGGATCGCCTCACCGTCCACCTGGTGGTGATCGCAGGCGACGACGCCGAGAGCTTCGAACGCCACGGTGTGTACGACGCATTCCGCACACAGATCGAGCGCGGTATCGTCGAATACTGCGGAGCCACAGTCGGTTCCACCACATTCGTGTACGAGTCGGACACCAGAGACCGGGACGACCTCGCTGCCCAGATCACCGATATCGGTATCGCTGTTGCCGGTCGGACACGACATCGGCCACCGAGCGTCGACACTCGTCACACGCCGGCACTGGCCGACTCGAATCGAGTTGCTGCGATGCAGAACCGGTAAGGAGGCATCGTCCGGTCAGGCCGGCGTCAACCGAAAGATCGGGAACCGTCGCCCCTCGGCTGTCTCGACGTACTTCGCGAAGCCCTCGGACGCGTCCAAGAATTTCTGCCAGTTCGCGTCCCACTCGTCGTCGGGGATTTCCGACACGGTCACCGAGATGGTGCGGACGGCACCGTCTCCGGGAACCTCGACGTCGATTGCCGGGTGTGCGCGCAGGTTGTGCACCCAGGCAGGATCCTTGGGTGAGCCGGCGGCCGACCCGACGATCAGCCAGCTTTCGCCCTCCGGGATCGCCATCAAGGGGTTCAACCGAACCTCGCCGCTCCTGGCACCTATGGAGTGCAGAACGACGAGCGCATCGCCGAACCCCGCCGTGGACACATGTCCGCCGTTGCTGCGGAACTCGTCGATGATCATCTGGTTGAAGTCGGCCATACAACGAGTATGACGCGCAGCACGTCGCACCGGACGTGATCGCATCCTGCGATTTCCATCGACGAGAACCAAAGGTTAGCCTGTGCTCATACGCACCTCGGTGCGCACCGCCGTCGGGCGATCCCCGACGGCTCGTTGCTGTCTGAACCCGAAGGACAATCTCACATGCTCGATGTTCGTCGCCGCGCAGGCACCCTCGCCGCCGCTGCCGCCCTGGTCGGATCGCTCGTCGCGTGCGGAGCATCCGAGGAGGTACCGGACGCGGCCGCGGAAGCCACCGATGGTGGGACGTCCTATCCGCTGACGATCGAGAACTGCGGCGAAACGGTCACCTTCGACTCCGCCCCGCAGCGCGTGGTCTCGCTCGACCAGAACTCCACCGAAATCCTTCTCTCACTCGGTGTGCAGGACCGTATGGTGGGCACCGCGTCCTGGACCGATCCGGTCCGCGAGAACCTCGCCGACGCGAACGCCTCGGTTCCCCGACTGGCCGACAACGCCCCCACCTACGAGGTCGTGGTCGATACCGAACCCGACCTCGTCACCGCCTCGTTCGGACGCCACTTCGAGCAGGGCGGCGTCGCGCAGCGTTCGCGCTTCACCGAAACCGGTGCCGCCACGTATCTTTCCCCCACCGACTGCGACGCCGGCCGCAGTGTCAACGGAGGCAACACCCGAACGACGCCACTCACGATGGAGTCGCTATACCAGGAGATCACCGAACTCGCAGCGATCTTCGACGTCAACGAGCGCGGTGCCGAATTCGTCGAAGAACTGAAGACCCGCATGGCCGACGCCACCGCGCGAACCGCAAATGCCGATGTGTCCGTGGCCTTCTGGTTCGCGGACACCAAGAGCCCCTACGTCGCAGGCGGACGCGGCTCGGCCGATCTGCTCGCCAGAACGGTCGGAATGACGAACGTCTTCGCCGATACCGACGACGACTGGCCCGCCGTCGGCTGGGAGACCATGGTGGATCGGGATCCGACCGTCCTCGTACTGGGTGACCTGGCCCGCAATCGCTTCCCCGGTGACCTGCTCGCCGACAAGATCGCATTCCTCGAGTCCGACCCCGTCACCAGCACGATGGCCGCCGTCCGCGACAAGCGCTACATCTCGCTGCACGGCGCGGAGATGAACCCGTCGATCCGGGCCGTCGACGGCGTCGAAAAGGTGTCGGCCGGACTGCGCGACCTGGGACTGTCGTCCTGACCGCGACCATCACCCCGCGGCGGACCGCCCAGCGATCGCACACCGACCTGTGGCGTTGGGGGTTGGCTCTGCTGGGCGGTGTCGTGCTGTGTGTGGTGTCTGTTCTCGTCGCCATCACGCTCGGGCCCGCGAACATCTCGCTGGTCAACGTTCGCGATGTGGTGCTCAACCATCTCGGCGTCACCGATGTGCCGGTGAAAGTGTCGAAGAACGCGATCGTCTGGGAGGAACGGCTCCCCCGAGCACTCGTCGCTGCGGCCAGTGGCGTCGGACTCGGCATCTGCGGTGTCATCATGCAGTCGCTCCTGCGTAATCCGCTGGCGGACCCGTTCGTGCTCGGTGTCTCCTCGGGCGCCTCGACGGGTGCCGTCGTGGTCGGCGTTCTCGGTATCGGCGGGGCCGCACTCGGGCTGTCCGGTGGTGCGTTCATCGGGGCGCTCGTCGCGTTCGGACTGGTGTTGTTTCTCGCCCGAATGTCCGGCAGTGGAAACGATCGCGTCATCCTCGCCGGTGTCGCGACCACTCAATTGTTCTCGGCCCTGACGTCTTTCGTGATCTTTGCATTCGCGGACTCGGACGAGACGCGCGGCGTGATGTTCTGGCTCCTCGGTTCGTTCGAGGGTGTGCGATGGAACGACGTCGTGCTGTGTGTGACCGTGGCCGGCATCGGCGCGGTGGTGTGCTGCTACTACGCGTATGTGCTCGACGCGTTCGCGTTCGGCAACTCGGTGGCGTCTTCGCTCGGCTTCGATGTCAAGAGGGTCCGCTCGGCTCTGCTCGTCGGCACCGCCCTGATCACCGCGACGTTGGTCAGCGTGGCCGGTGCCATCGGTTTCGTCGGCCTCATCCTTCCGCACGCAGCGCGACTGTTGGTGGGTCCCAACCACAGCCGCCTCGTGCCCACCACTGCCGTAATCGGCGCGATCTTCATGGTGTGGGTCGACGCCCTCTCCCGAGTCGCGTTCGCCCCGACCCCACTGCCCGTGGGCGTCGGGACCGCGCTGGTCGGCGTTCCCGCCTTCATCGCAATCATGGCCCGTAAGAGGGGAATTCGATGACACTGCACGCGTCGAACGTCTCCTGGAAACGCGGCGGCGCTCTGGTCGTCGACGGAGTGACGCTGCACCCCGCGCCCGGCCGAACGGTGGGATTGTTGGGGCCCAACGGTTCCGGAAAGTCCTCACTGCTCCACCTGCTGGCCGGGGCGGTATCGCCCACCTCAGGCACCGTCGAACTGGACGGCACCGGGCTCGCTTCGCTCAAGCGCAAACACATTGCCCGCGCCGTCGCGGTCGTCGGACAGCACGCGCACACCGACGTCGACGTGACGGTCGGCGATGTCGTGCGTCTGGGACGCATCCCGCATCGGGGGGCGTTCGGTGGAAGCGACCTGGACGACATCGCCGTGGACGATGCGCTCGCGCAGACCGGACTCACCGACAAAGCGGATCGATTGTGGCGCACGCTCTCCGGCGGTGAGCAGCAGCGGGCGCATATCGCACGCGCTCTCGCCCAGCAGCCCCGCGAGATGTTGCTGGACGAGCCGACCAACCACCTCGACATCCATCACCAGCTCGAATTACTGGCCCTCGTCGCTCGTCTGCCGATCACCAGCATCGTTGCGCTGCACGACCTGAACCTGGCCGCGATGTTCTGCGACGAGGTGTTGGTGCTCCACGACGGCAAGGTCGTCGCAGGAGGCACACCTGCGGACGTGCTGACCGAAGAACTCATCGCCGAGGTGTATCGAGTGCGGGCGCGCGTTTCGGTGGACGGCGACGACGGACGAGTGCACATCCGCTTCGATGCAGCGGCCGGGTACGAGACCGTCGATGGGAAGCAGGACACCAGCGTGACAGCGGTTTCTCGCCTCTGATCGGCATCGGATTGCAGTCCCCCGGGGATTGGGTGCCACGATTCGTGGTACCCCTGAACCATGAGCGAATCCATCAGGCCTGAAGTGTCGACCACGAGCCTGCCCGCATTCGGGTTCGAGTCGACGTTGGCCGACGAGGTTCCCGGCGTCACCCTGCCGTGGCAGGGGGCCCACGCACCTGACCCTCGCGTGCTGATTCTCAACGACGGCCTGGCCCGGTCACTCGCGCTCGACCCGGCGTCCTTGGCCACCGCCGAGGGGGCAGGCGTGCTGTCCGGGTCCATTCCTCCGGCCGGGACCGCCACCGTGGCGATGGCGTACGCGGGTCATCAGTTCGGCAGCTTCCAACCACTGCTGGGCGACGGCCGAGCACTGCTGCTCGGCGAGCTTCGCGACGAGCAGGGGCGTCGAATCGATCTGCATCTCAAGGGGTCCGGAGCAACGCCGTTCTCACGTGGTGGCGACGGACGGGCTGTGGTCGCAGCCATGCTGCGCGAGTACCTGATCAGCGAGGCAATGCATGCCTTGCACATCCCCACCACCCGCTCACTCGCGGTGGTCACGACCGGGGAACAGGTGGTGCGCGAAGGAGGTCCGCAACCCGGAGCGGTACTCGCCAGGGTCGCGTCCAGCCATCTGCGGGTGGGCACGTTCGAGTTCGCTGCCCGGCGTGAGGGGCTCACACAGCCCCTCGCCGACCATGCCATCGCCCGCCACTACCCCGCACTCGTCGAGCTGCCTGCCGAGGATCGCTACCTCGCATTCTTCGAGGCCGTCGTCGAAGCCCAAGCATCGCTTGTCGCGCAATGGATGTCGGTCGGATTCGTACACGGTGTCATGAACACCGACAACACGACCATCTCCGGCGAGACCATCGACTACGGGCCGTGTGCTTTCCTGGACGCCTACGATCCGGCTACGGTGTTCAGCTCCATCGACCACGGCGGACGCTACGCCTACGGCAATCAACCCGCAGTGCTCGGCTGGAATCTGGCCAGATTCGGCGAAACACTACTGCCACTGGTCGATTCGACGCCCGATACCGCAATCACAGCTCTCACAGCGGTCCTGGACACGTACGGGGAACGCTACCGCCGACACTACGCGGCCGCGATGTCCGCCAAACTCGGCCTGGGAGACGGGGTCGTCGACGCGGAGCTGGTCGACGACCTGCACCGGGTGCTCACGGACCACCGCGTCGACTGGACCCTGGCCTTCCGCGCGCTCGCGGACAACCTACGCGGGCACTCGTCACCGTTCGACTCCCTCGTTCCGCCGGACGCGTCCTCGACGTGGCTGAATCGTTGGCGTACTGCGGTTTCGGCACGGGGACAGAACTTCTCGTCGATCGCCGACGCCATGGACCGCGTGAACCCGGCGTACATTCCTCGCAACCATCTGGTGGACGCCGCACTCGGATCCGCCACAGCGGGCGATCTCGAGCCGTTCGAGCGTCTGCTCGACGTCGTCACGTCACCGTTCGACCGACGCGAGGACCGGTCGGACTACGCCCTGCCTGCGCCCGAGAAGTTCAGTGCAGGATTTCAGACCTTCTGCGGTACCTGAATCAGATCGTCGACCACTACTTCGGCACGCCTGCCGAGGCCGAGTTTCGTTGTGCGAGTACTGCAAAAGCGTCTCTCAACTCCGCGGGGCCGACCACGTCGACATCGGCGTCGAAATGGTTCAGAGTTGCCGCGAGAGCTATCCACGACCACGACCCGCCCGTCAGACCACATCGGTCGGGCCCCAGATCCTCGACGACACTCACGCCGGCGAACGGCAGAACCTCACGGGCCGGTCGGTGCAGAATCACGGTACCGACGCACGGCCATCGGTTCACCGAATCGGAGCCCTTGAACCTGGCCGAGACGAATTCCGCCGCATCGCCGCCCGGGATCGGTCGCGGCTCGAACCGTGGGCCGTCGGGCGTTCGTAAGGTGATGCGATCGGCACGGAAGACGCGCCAATCGGCGCGATCGCGACTCCACGCGACCAGATACCACCGTCCCAGCGAGGTGACGAGGTGGTGCGGTTCCACTGTGCGGGGCGGTCGCGCCTCGGCGTCGCTCCGGCCCCCGTAATCGAATCTGAGCACTACGCGAGACCGCACCGCGGCAGACAACGCAACGAGTACGTCCGTCGACACCGGGGCCGGATCGCTACCGCCCGGTGGATGAGTGATCGACGTGAATTGGAGTGCATCCACGCGATGCCTCAGCCGGGAAGGCAGCACCTGCCGGACCGTGGACAGGGCGCGCACTGCCGGTTCTTCCAATGCCGCGCCGACCGATCGCAGCGCCACCGTGAGCGCTACCACCTGGTCGTCATCGAAGAGCAACGGCGGCAACTGGTTTCCCGCGTCGAGGCGGTAGCCGCCCTCGGGACCCATCGACGCAGCGATGTTGTATCCCAGCTCGCGGAGGCGGTCGACGTCGCGTCGAACCGTGCGTGGGCTGACCTCCAAGCGCTCGGCGAGCACGCTGCCCGGCCAGTCCCGAGTGGTCTGCAGCAACGACAACAGGGTCAGCAGTCGGGAGGTGGTCGCCGTCATCTTTTCGATCGTAGGCGGAGTGGAGGACAGAAACTGACCTACATGACTGCCACAGTCGAATCACCGGGGAACGCCCCCGCACGTCGACAGCAGCAGGAGTACACGATGAGCATCCTCACCACCACCCACTTGAACTTTCGCGGTGACGCCCGAGCGGCCCTGGAGTTCTATGCGTCGGTATTCGGTGGACAGACGGCAATCTCGACCTACGGCGATTTCGGGATGCCCAAGGACCTTCCTGGGGCCGACAAAGTCGTTTTCGGTCAGGTGGAGAACCAGGACGGCTTTCGGATCATGGCCTACGACATTCCCGGCCGGACCGCCGATTCGACCGAGGTCACCGGCCACACCTACCGTGAACACGGCACCACCGTCACCGATCAGCCCTTCTTCGTCTCGGTCCGCGGCCACACCATCGACGAGGTATAGGGCTACTGGGACGCTCTCTGCACCGAGGGAAAGATCATCGAACCTTTCGCCGCGTCATCGTGGAGCCCCGGCTTCGGGATGGTCACCGACCGGTTCGGTGTGACCTGGTCCCTCGACGTGGCGCCCGCGCACGCCGAATGACGAGTTGGGCTGCGACGTGAATTACTTTTCGTCGCAGCCCAACTCGTGCGTTCCGATGCTCACGAGGTCCGCTTCTGTTCCGCTCTGATCAAGCCACCGCCGACGATCAACCGCTGAATTTCGCTCGTGCCCTCGTACAACCGAAGCAGCCGTACATCCCGGTAGATGCGCTCGACCGGAACCTCCCGCATGTACCCGGCACCGCCGTGAATCTGGACCGCCAGATCGGCGACCCTGCCAACCATCTCGGTGCAGAACAACTTCACCGCAGACGGCGCGATACGTCGATCGGTCTCCTGCACCCATGCCCGCGCAGCCTCACGCACCATCGCCCGTCCCGCCATCACACCGACCTGCTGGTCGGCGATCATCGCCTGCACCAACTGGAAGTTACCGATCGACTCACCGCCCTGAGTGGACGCCGCGGCATAGGACACCGACTCGTCCAACGCACGCTGCGCCTGACCGACGGCCAGCGCCGCGATATGCACCCGCCCCCGCGCCAACGACGTCATCGCCGCCTTGTAGCCGATGTCGCCATTGCCGCCGACCAGTGCGTCGGCCTCGACCCGCACGTCGGCGAAGTTCACATCGGCCGTCCCGGAACCCTGCTGCCCCATCTTCGCGTCCTTGACGCCCACGTCGATCCCGGCGGTGTCGGCAGGGACCAGGAATACCGCGATACCGTTGCCACTCTGCGGTTTCGGATCCAACTTGGCAAACACGACGAACATGTTCGCAATCGGCGCATTGGTGATGTATCGCTTGCTGCCGTTGATGACCCACCCGGTGCCGTCGACCGTCGCCGTCGTCTTCAAGCCCGCCGGATTCGACCCTGCCCCGTCCTCGGTCAACGCAAAGGACGCCACGATGTCGCCCGATGCCATGCCCGGCAACCACGTCGCTTTCTGCTTCTCGGTACCGAACCCCACGAGCACCTGCCCGGCGATCCCGTTGTTGGTGCCGAACATCGATCGCAGCGACAACGAGGTGTACCCGAGCTCCATCGCGAACTCGACGTCCTGAATCAGGTTCAGGCCCAGCCCACCCCACTCCTGCGGAAGCGCGTAGCCGAACAGTCCCATCTCCGAGGCCTGCTTCCGCAGATCCTCGGGAATCGAATCGGTGTTCATGATCTCTAGCTCGCGAGGCACAACACGCGATCGCACGAACTGCGAGATCTGCTTCAACACGTCCGCGAAGACGTCATCCGGTACATCGGGATTCAGCGTGTCCATAGGACCACTATCGAGGAGGGCGAGCTCCTGCGTCCACTACGTGGAACGCACTTCCTGCTAGGCGGGGCGTATTTCCCCCCGTCGGCGGAGTTGCCGGACGTTGTCGGCTCCGGCACCGAGCAGGTCCTTCGCGGCCCGCTCTCCTGCCAGCAGTGCCGCCTCGATGCCCGAGTGGGTGAGGAAGTCGCCCGCGAGTCGGAGGTTCGCAGGCATCGAATCCCTGGCGGTGCGCATTGCGGCGTAGTGCCCGGGAACCGGAGCGATCAGCGCTACATCCATCGGGAAGATGCGCGTGAAATCAGGCTCGACATCCGAGAATGCCATGGCCACTGCCAGACGGGCTCTGGCGACCACCTCGACCTCCGACAGGCCGTCCGTCTGAGCCGCGTCGAGCCACACGCTGGCCGTTTGAGCACCCGTCGGCACCGATCGTGGAGCGCGTCTGCCGTTCAGCAGAACTCCGTAGTTGTGGTGCACTCCCGGAGCGCCGTGCACGACGAGGTCGTAGGGCACGTCCGGCCATGGATCCCGGTGATATCCGAACACGACGTGATGGGCCGTCACCGGAACCACGGCGGACAGGGCATCGGTGATGGCGGAATCGACGACCCCGTCGAGCAGGGCCGCGGCGGTTCGAACATCGGTGGCGAGTACGGCTGCGTCTGCGTGGACCGGACCGTCCGCAGTGAGCACGGTGATCCCGTCGGTGTGGCGTTCGAGCGAGAGTGCGGGCGTACCGATCCGTACATCGTCGACGCCGTCGAGCAGCCACTCGGCAATGCGTCCGAGGCCTCCATCGGGAACGGTCAACTGGGTCCGATGCACCTGAGTCAGCAGGGTTTTGACGAATCCGGCCGAGATCTTCCTCGGATCGGCTCCGGTCAACGGGTCCATCAAGGGTCGCACGACGTACTCGAACGTTCGATCACCGAGCGAATCCCGTGACCATCTGTCCAGTGTGCGGCCGTCGTCGGCCGCGGCAAGGTCGTCGATATCGAACGGCCCCTGGTCGCGGCCCAGTGCCAAGCGTCCGATCTGTCGTACGGCGCGCAGACGATCGCCGATGGTGAGTTGCGGCAACCTCAACAAGGTCCATGGACGATCGAGCCGCACTCGGTGTTTGCGACCTGCGCCGTCCAGCACTGCGGTTCGCGCATGCCATCTCCGCATCATCGACATTCGCCCCTGCTCCCGCAGGACGGCGCGGGTCCGTGCGTACGAACCCATGACGAAGATGGCCCCGGAATCGATCTCGAAGCCGTTGTGCTCGACGGTCCGCACCCGGCCACCGATTCCGTCGGCCGCTTCCAGTACGACGGGCTCGTGCCCTTCGCGCTTCAGGATTCTGGCGGCGGCAGCGCCCGCGACACCCGCACCGATGACGGCAACGCGCATCTCAGCCCCTCACCATCCCGAATTCCTGTGTGTCCTCGTCGAGACTGCGCATGACTGCCGCCCTGGCATCGGCCGGGAGGGTGTCGACGATGAGCCGTACTCGTTCCCTGCGTCGATCGACTGCCTGTCTGCGCGGCATTCCCGGCGTCGGCTCCATCTGCGGCATGATCCCCTCGATGTCGTCGACGCCGCCGAGGTGATGACCGGCCTCCATCAGTGCGATCTCCTCGCGCATCTGCGAAGAGTCCTTCTCCTCGCTCATTCCGATCGGACCCATCATCGTTCCGTTGAGGAACTGCTTGACCGCGGGCTCGTCCGACGTCAAGAGCACCTCTCGAGGCCCGAACATCACCAACTCCTTGCGGAACAACATGCCGATGTTGTCCGGCACCGTCCGAGCGAGATTGATGTTGTGCGTGACGATCAGCGTGGTCGCATCGATCTGGGCATTGATGTTGAGTAGCAACTGACTGATGTAGGTGGTGCGGACCGGATCGAGCCCCGAATCGGGCTCGTCGACCAGAATGATCTTCGGGTCGAGAACGAGCGCTCTCGCCAATCCGGCCCGCTTGCGCATGCCGCCCGAGATCTCACCGGGCAGCTTGTCCTCCGCACCGAGCAGACCCGTCAGTTCGAGCTTCTCCATCACGATCGCGCGGATGTCGGACTCGGACTTCTTGGTGTGCTCGCGCAGCGGAAAGGCGACGTTGTCGAACAGGTTCATCGAGCCGAACAATGCGCCGTCCTGGAACAGCACGCCGAACAGCTTTCGAATCTCGTAGAGCTCCCGCGAGGAACACTGCATGATGTCGGTGCCGTCGACGACGATCGAACCCTCTTCGGGGCGTAGCAGTCCGATCAACGATTTCAAGAACACCGATTTACCTGTGCCCGAGGGCCCCAGCAGTGCACTCACCTCACCCGCCGGCAATGTCAGAGACACGTCTTTCCAGATGCTCTGCGAACCGAACGATTTGGTGAGTCCACTCACCGAGACCTCGACGCCCATCCAGTGCTCCTTCGTTTTCCAGTGAAACCGTCTGTACCACTTGCACTTCGAGCGTCAGAAGATCCTTCGCATGATCTTCTTGGCCCGCTCGGTGTAGGGCGGATAGATGACTCGAATGTCCGGCTTGAGGGTCTTCGACAGCACGGACTTGCGGTGACTCAAGGTATGGAAACCCCATTCACCGTGGTACGCACCCATACCGCTGGCACCGACACCGCCGAACGGAAGCGCGGCCACGAGGCAATGCAGCGCAACGTGATTGATGACGACTCCGCCCGCGGGAATTCTGTCGGTCATGTCTCGGGCGGCCTTCTTCGACGAGCTGAAGATGTACAGCCCCAACGGCTTCGGTCTCCGGTTGACGAATGCGATCGCATCCTCGGTCGTACGGTAGCCGACAACCGGAAGAATCGGACCGAAGATCTCGTCCGACATCGCCGGTTCCGCCACATCGGGATCGACGATGATGGTCGGCTCGATGGTCAGAGCACCCTCGTCGACGCCACCGCCCGTTACGATTCTGCCCTTCGTTTCCGCGATGTACCCGGCAAGTCTGTCGAACTGTCGTTTGTTGACGATGCGCTGGCCACCGACCTGATCGGACCTGAACTGTGCCACGGTCGCAACCAACTTCTCGACCAATCGGTCGCGCACCTTCTCGTCGACCAGAACGTAGTCGGGTGAAATACACGTCTGCCCGGAGTTGAGCAGCTTGACCCACGCGATCCGCCGTGCGACCACGTCGAGATCCGCATCGGCGGTCACGATGGCCGGACTCTTCCCTCCGAGCTCGAGAGTGACCGGCGTCAAAGTCGGTGCCGCGGCTGCCATGATCTTGCGGCCGACCTCGGTGCCACCGGTGAACAACGCGTGGTCGAATCCGAGCGCGAGCAATTCCTGAGTTGTCGCTCCGTCGCCCTCGACGACGATGACGCCGTCGGGATCGACGTACTGCGGCAACAGTGTCGCCAACAGTGCCGAGGTTGCGGGTGCAAGCTCGGAGGGCTTGACCACGGCGCAGTTGCCTGCGGCAACCGCCGCGATCAGCGGTCCCAGCGTGAGGTAGACCGGGTAGTTCCACGGTCCGATGACGAGAACGACTCCGAGCGGCTCGTCCTGAACCCACGCCGAGCCCGGAAGTTGATTGAGCGGCAAACGAACTCGCTCGGGCTTCATCCATCGGCGCAGGTGCTTGATCGCGTACTCGGCCTCACCCTTGGTCGACGTCAGGTCGCCGAGCCAGGTTTCGACGGGACTGCGACCCAGGTCCTCCGCCAACGCCGCGGCGACATCGGCCTCCCGTTCGGTGACGAGGCGAACGATGCCCTCGAGCTGCTTCAGTCGCCATTCGATCGGCCGTGTCCGGCCCGACGCATGTACTGCCCGCAACGCCTGCACACGTCGTTCCAGTGCAGGCGAGGACATTTCGCGAGTCTCTGTCGTTGTCATGTCGGCTCAGAACTCCGGTACCGGCACCGAGCCGGACAGAACCGCGCCACCGGTTCCGCCGTCGACCGTGATCGTCTCGCCGTTGACCCACCTCGCGGAGTCGGAGGCAAGGAACAGAACGACATCCGCAATGTCCTCCGGGTTCGCGTGCCTGCCGAGCATCGTTTCGAGTCCGTCGATCGTGTCGTCACCCATGGTCTCGCGGAAGTCCTTCAGGATCGGCGTGTTCACCGGGCCCGGCAGGACGGCGTTGATACGAAATCCCATCTCGTGCAATGCCAGTCCCATGGACATGACGTAGACCGTGGTGACTTCCTTCGACCAGTTGTAGGCATTGCCCTGCTGCGGATTGCTCTTGAGCCACTGTGCACCCTCCTCGAAGGTGTCGGTGGCGAGAACCTCACGAATGGTCTCGAGACGCTGTGGCCAACCGAAGCCCGCCGTGGACGAGACCACGACCACGTTGCCCTGCTCGCCAAGCCGATCGAGGAACGATTCCGTGAGGTGCCGGACCGCGAGCGAGTTGACCGCGAAAACCGTGTCGGCAGGCGCGGTTCCGGGGACGCCGGCCACGCTGAGCAGCGCGTCGAAGGTACCGTCGAGCTGTTCGATGGCCGCATCGATGCTGGATGGATTCGCCAGATCCACCTCGATGTGCCCGGTGACCGCTGCGGTCGGGGTGTTGCGATCGAGGCTGAACACCTCGGCACCTTCGGCAAGAAGCTTCTCGGCCACGCAATGGCCGATCCCTGATGCGGCACCGGTGACGACGTAGCGCTTTCCCGCGAATTCTGACATGTCTTGACCTTCCGAAAAGCTAGAGGGAGTACGGCAGTGATTTCACTGCGTGGACGAAGTTGCCGGCCAAATACGTCGGTTCGCCGACGGTGAGGCCGGGAGCGCGATGCAGCAGCTGATCGAAGATCTCGCGCAGTTGCATCTTCGCCACGAAATTTCCCATGCAGAAGTGCGGGCCACCACCGCCGAACCCTTGGTGCGGGTTGGGGTTTCGCGACAGATCGAACAGGTCCGGACGATCGAAGACCTTCTCGTCTCGATTGCCCGACGAGTAGATCATCGCGACCCAGTCCCCTGCCCGAATGTTCTCTCCACCGAGCACGGTGTCCTGGGTGGCGGTACGCCGGAATGTCATGACCGGAGAGTTGTAGCGAACGAATTCCTCGATCGCAGTGCCGATTCGGCCGTCGAAATCTCCGAGCAGGAAGTCTCGCTGGTCCGGATACAGCTGCAATGCGCGCTGAGTGAGGCTGATCGTGTTGCGCGTCGTGTCGTTTCCTGCGACCGACAACAACACGAAGAACGATCCGATCTCTTCGTCCGTCAACTTCTTGCCATCGACCTCGGCGTTGACCAGGTTGGTCATCAGGTCGCTGCGCGGGTGCGCCCGACGCTCGGCGGCGAGGTCCATTCCCAACATCAACAGACTGACGAGGGCGTCGTTGAGTACCTCACCCGGTTCTCTTCCGGCAGCGACGTCCTCGTCCGCCCACGAGACCATTCCGTCGGCATGGTGTGCAGCCTCGTTGCGTTTGTCTTCGTCGTCGAGACCCATCATTTCGTAGATGGTCCACATCGGCAGACGCTTGGACACCTGCGTGACGAAGTCTCCCGACGGTGTCTGCAGAACGTCGTCGACGATGCTGGCGGCCTGACGCTTGATCTGATCGTGGATCTTCGAGACCTGCTTCGGGGTGAACGCTGCGCTGACCAGTTTGCGCAGAGCGCCGTGGCGCGGCGAGTCCATCCCGAGGAACGACCCAGCTGCCTCCAGGATGTCGTCCGGGACTTCCTCGAACTGGAAGCCCTGTCCCGAGCAGAACAGCTCCGGATGCTTGCTGACCTCGGCAATCAACTCGTGTGAGGTACACACCCACACACCGTCGTTCTCCGGCGGCATGAGGCCACCCTCGAGCGGAGGGTGCCAGCTGATCGGTCGTTCCCGACGGAGCACCGAGAACGTCTTCTCGCGTTCGTCGGCAGTCGACGCCCAGAAACCGAGGTGCGAGACGGACAGCGGATCGTACGACCTACGAGGACTTTCGACGACAGACGTCATGACGACACCGCTCCTTGCACCTGGTAGGACTTTTCCAATTCACGCTTGACCAATTTGCCGGTGGGTGTGCGAGGCAGTTCGTCGACGAAATCGACCGAACGTGGTGCCTTGAATCGAGCGATGCGGGCGCGCACGTACTCGATGATCTCCTGCCCCAACTCGTCCGACGGCTCGACGCCCGGCTTGAGTTGAACGACAGCCTTGACCGACTGGCCCATCTCCGCATCCGGGACCCCGATGACCGCGATATCGAAGATCTTGTCGTGCATGGCCAGTACGTTCTCGATCTCCTGCGGGTAGATGTTGACCCCGCCGGAGATGATCACGAACGACTTTCGATCCGTGAGGAACAGGTAACCGTCGTCGTCGACGTATCCGAGGTCGCCGACGCTCGTCCACGTCGGATGATGCGGGTGGCGTGCTTCGTCGGTCTTCTTCTCGTCCTTGTGATAGACGAACGGCATGGTCTCGCGCGCGAAGTAGACCGTTCCGATGTCACCCGGATTCGACTCGTTGCCTTCCTCGTCGCAGATGTGGAGGTCTCCGACGACCGCCTTACCGACCGATCCGGGCTTGCGCAGCCACTCGGCCGAGGACACGAACGTCATGCCGTTCTGCTCGGTGGATCCGTAGTACTCGAACAGCACCGGGCCCCACCAATCGATCATCGCTTGCTTCACTTCGGGTGGACACGGTGCCGCGGCGTGAACGGCCAGCCGAAGACTGGAATGGCCGTAGCGCGTCCGCACGTCCTCGGGGAGCTGCAACATGCGAACGAACATCGTGGGAACGAATTGCGCGATCGTTGCGCCGTACTTCTCGATGGCCGCGAGCGCGCCCTCCGCATCGAACTTCTCCATCATCACGACCGTGCCGCCGAGCGCGTGGACGGCACCGGACCACTTCAGCGGAGCTGCGTGATAGATCGGTGCCGGTTGCAGGTACACGTCGTCGGGGCCGACCTTGAACATGTGGCCCAGCAGTCCCACGATCGGGTCGCCCGGCTGATCGACCTGGATCGGAAGCATCGCCGAGCGGATGCCCTTGGGCCGACCGGTGGTGCCGGAGGAGTACATCATGTCTGCGCCGCGCGGACGATCGACGAGCGGAATGCCGCCCTCGCTCAGCAGGTCCGAGTAGGACTCGTAACCCTCGATCGCGTCACCGAATGCGTAGGCGTGCGTCAGCGTCGGCAACAGTGCGCGAACGTCTGCGCCCAATCCGGAGAGAGCACCGGACACGAACAGCACCTTGGCATCACAATCGGTGACGATGTACGCCACCTCGTCGGCTGCGAGATTCTTGTTGACCGGCGTGATGTAGAAACCGGATTGCATTCCAGCCCAGTAGATCTCGAATACTTCTGCGGCGTTGTCGGCAAGGATCGCGATGCCGTCACCCTTCCGAAGACCGAGGCGATGCATAGCGGAGGCGAGGACGGTCGAACGCCGGTCGAGTTCGCCGTAGGTGACGGTCTGCCCGCTGCCTGCGAGGATGACCGCCGGCTTGTCCGGGTTGGACTTGGCATGGATGCCGGGATACATGTCTGTTCTCAGCCCCTTCAGACCAGCAGGTCGTCGCGGCCGTCGGCCTGAAGGGCCGCGACGTAGCTCGGATACAACTTCTTGCCCAGCGGTGCCAACTTCAGCAGGGACGCGACGTTGCCCTCGACCTTGATCTTGCTCTTGGCCATGGCCAGCGGCAGGTTGACCTTCCCCTGCCAGTACGCGTTGCCGGTGTCTGCGGACATCCGCATGGTCGCGGTCGAGGCGGACGATTCGTCGCCGCCCGTGACCTCTCCGGTCGTGGTGTCGATGACCAGGATCGACTCCGGATCGGTGTAGATCGTCTTGAGCACGATGCCGGTGTCCCTCAGCTTGGGACCGATCTCCGCGTCTGCGAACGCGGCCTCGAAGATTCCTCCGAGATACTTCTTGACCTCGTTCGAGTCTGTGAAGCTCACTGCTAAACCTCCTGGTAGACCGCCAGAATCATCTCTTTTAATCTTTGTTCTATTAGAAACAGATTCTGGACAAGCGAGTCGGAAACCCTCACACCTTGGCGCACCTGTGCGGTGCGTCACACGAACATAACTCGACTTACGGAATTACGCAAGCCTCGGACGGCCGAGGTTCCGGCAGGACGATGCCTGCCCCGTATCATCGAACGGTGAACGAACGAACATCCGTCCCGGAGCACCGGCCCGGGCCACCGCCCCGAGCCGGTGGCGACCTGAAGCGGCCGTTCTTCGAACATGCCCTCGTGCTGTTGGCCACGGTCGGCTACGGAGGCTTCAAGCAAGCCGCCCTGTGCAAATCCCTCGGTGTCACGACCGGCGCGTTCTACCACAGCTTCGGAGGGTGGAAGGATTTCTGCACCGAATTCCTCGACTTCTGGTATCAGGAACGAACCGTGCGGATCGCCGAAACCGCTCAGGCGCACAGCGATCCGGTCGAACGGTTGGGAATGCTCGTAGAGGCAGTCGGAAATCTCCCGCACCGTGCCGAGGCCGCCATCCGCGCCTGGGCCGCAGTCGATCCCACCGCGGCGCGCGTTCAACGAACGGTCGACCTGCAGCGGTACGACGTCGCCGAAGAAGCGTTCGAGCACGTCGTGTCGGACCCGCAGCTCGCGCGCCGCTACGCGCTCGCCGGGGTCGCGATGCTCACCGGGTTCGAACAATCGGTGTTGCACGACGAGGATGCCGCGGACCTCGAATGGTCACTGCGACTTCTGCTCGACGCCGCCCGCCGGGATGCGCCGTCGACTCCTCAGCCCTGAAAGGCCGCTCCGGACTCGAGCAACGGCTCAGGATCGACACCCCACTGCAGTAGTACGTCCTCGGTATGCTGCCCGACCGCGGGCGGCCCCGCCGTGACGGCCGGTTCGATGCCCGAGAATCTCGGCGCAGGCATCGGCTGCACCAGGCCGTTGTCCCGCACCACAGAACCACGGCCGCGGATGTGCGGATGATCGAGCGCCTCCAGCATGCTCAGCACGGGCGACACGCACGCGTCGGTACCGCCGAACACCGCCGTCCATTCCCGTTGCGTCCGAGTCATGAACGCAGACGCGATCACCGATGCCGTTGCCGCCCAGGTGCTCCTGTCGTTCTGAGCACCTGGGTCCAGTGCCGTCACGCCGAGTCCGTCGAGCAGCAGCGCATAGAACTTCGGCTCGATGGCTCCGACTGCCATGTGTCGGCCGTCCCGGGTCTCGTACACCCCGTAGTACGGCGCTCCGCCGTCGAGCATGTTCACCCCGCGGGTATCGGACCACGTACCGGTGTTCATCAGCGCGTGGGTGCCGGCCAGCAGGTGCGCAGTGCCGTCGACGATCGCCGCGTCCACCACGCGACCACGCCCGGTCACCCTCGATTCCAGCAATGCCGCCAGGACGCCCATCACCAGATAGGTACTGCCGCCACCGAAGTCGCCGACGAGGTTCAGCGGAATCTGCGGAGGGCCGCCCGCATCACCGATGGCGTGGAGCGCGCCGGTGATGGCGATGTAGCCGATGTCGTGTCCGGCGCTGGTGGCCAGCGGACCGTCCTGACCCCAACCGGTCATCCGGCCGTAGACCAGCGCGGGATTACGTGCGTGACAGTCGTTCGGTCCGATTCCCAGCCGCTCGGCGACACCCGGCCGCCCACCTTCGATCAGAATGTCGGCACGCTCCACCATCGTCAGCACGGCATCGACCGCATCGCGAGACTTCAGGTCCAGACCGACCGAGCGTTTGCCTCGATTGAGGATGTCCTGCTCCGGCTTTCCCGGGAACACTCCGAGTCCGCCTGGACGTTCCACCCGAACGACCTCGGCACCCATGTCCGCCAGAGTCATTCCGGCGAACGGGGTAGGTCCCATTCCCCCGATCTCGAGAACCCGGATGCCCGAGAGGGGTCCGGGATGCTCAGCCAAGAGGGTTCGATCCCACGCGCGCGCCGCTGAGATCGGTGATCTCCGACCACCGTTCGGCGACGACACCGACCGACGGGGGCGTCTCGAACCTGACGCCGTCGTTCTGGAACTGAGCAACCCGATACACCGCTCCGCCGCCCGCGACGAAAACCGAGCCCGTGGTGGTCGACTCCTCGGTCAGCAGATATCCGACCACCGGTGCCACGAAGGCGGGCGGAAGCGTGTCCAGAAGGTCCTGCGGAGCGATGCCTTCGGTCATCCTGGTTGCGGCCATCGGCGCGACAGCGTTGACGAGAATGTTGCTTCGCTCCCCCTCGATCGCCAGCGTGTTGAGCAACCCGACCAGCCCTGCTTTGGCGGCGCCGTAGTTGGCCTGACCGAAGTTCCCGAACAAGCCACTCGTCGAGGTGGCCATCACGATTCGCCCGAATCCCTGTTCCTTCAGGTGCGGCCACGCTGCGCGAGTGATGTTGAAGCTGCCGTACAGGTGCACCTTCATCACGGCATCCCACGATTCGGGGGTCATCTTGGCAAAGGACCCGTCACGGAGGATTCCGGCGTTGTTGACGATCCCGTGGACCGCTCCGAAAGTCGATATCGCAGTATCGATCACCCGCTGGGCACCGTCGGTGGTCGAGATGTCGTCGTAGTTGGCGACCGCCTCACCGCCCGCGTCGCGGATTTCGGCGACCACGTCGTCCGCCATCGCCGAACCGCGTCCCGAACCGTCCTTGGATCCGCCGAGGTCGTTGACGACGACCCGAGCGCCTTCCGCGGCCGACAGCAATGCGTACTCGCGGCCCAGTCCGCCGCCGCTTCCCGTGACGACCACGACGCGGTCCTTGACTCCTGGCATGTCGATTCTCCTTGGCATTCGAGTTGATGTTCGAGATCACCGGCCGATCGACGGCGTCCATCGATGCGAACCTCGCATCGTCGACACTTTTTATCACATGTTAAATTCGATGAGAATGCCCGACCCGTTTCACCAGCGAGGGAGTACCGGCCGTGAATGGATCCACTCGAGCACCGGAGTGCACCACCACCACACCTCCGATCGAGGTGGGCCAGTGGGAATTCGTGGCCGACAACGTCCTGCGAATACCTCTGCCCCTTCCGATACCGGAACTGAAGAGCGTCAACTGCTACGCCCTGTTGGGCACCGACGGAGTCACCCTGATCGACCCGGGTTGGGTGTCCGAGGACACCGAGAAGTCGCTGAACGCCGCTTTGACAGAGGCCGGCTCCTCGATGGACGAGGTCTCGACAATGCTTGTCACGCACTCGCATTGGGACCACTACACCCAGGCATACGCACTGCACCGAGAGCGTAGAACCACCCTGCTGCTCGGACGGAACGAGCAACACAGCATTCGCGCGTGGGCCGAACTCGACGGGGCATTCCCGAACCAGGTCGGATTGCTCGACGGGGCAGGCGCGGACGAACATGCGAGACGACTCGAAGCCACGCCGGTTGCCGACACCGAGAAACACACGGCGTACGGGCATCCGACCCAGTACCTCGACGGGGACGAGAACCTTCGACTGTCCGGAACCGTCGTCAAAGTACTGTCCACACCGGGACATACACGCGGACACCTGGTGTTTCACGACAAGACGAGCAACCTGTTGTTCAGCGGCGATCACGTACTGCCCCGGATCACCCCGTCGATCGCTTACGAGCGCTCCCCGGACCGGATGGCCCTACGGTCCTATCTGACGTCACTTCGACTGCTCGTCGATCATGCTCCGGCCGAGATGATGCCGGCCCACGGAATCCCGCAGCCGGTCGTTCACGAGCGAGCTCAGGAATTGATCGACCATCACGAAGCCCGACTACGTGAAGTACTCGAACTGATCGACGCCGGAGCATCGACCGGACTCGCCATCGCGTCGGCCATGAAGTGGACACGACGCAACATCGGTTTGGCCGAACTGGCCCCGAACCAGCAGTGGACGGCGATCCTCGAAGCCGTCGCGCACGCAGACCTCCTCGAATGGCGCGGCTACGTCTCCCGAACCACCGACGGCCTGACGGACTCGTACCGCCCACTCTGACTCACACCGGGTGCAGGTCCGAGATCTTCCATCCCTGATCGGTATCGACCAGTGCCACGACGACTCTGCTGCCGGCAAGAGCGGGTGCCGGATCCGCGGTGGTGGTCGTCGTCTGGTTGACGAACATGAGCAGGGTCGCGGAATCGACGTCGACGTCGACGATCGAGGTCTCCACCACGGTGGCGTCGGTCGTCACGCTCTTGTCCTTGGAGGTCGGAGCGATCACCGTCGTCGAGAGCTCACCGAACTGGTCCTTGAACTCCCCGGTGAGAGCATCGGACGCGTCGGTCAAGGCAGTATCGACCGTGTCGGGTGTGTAGGAGAGCAGACGCGGAACCTGTTCGCCTGCAACCGCCGTCGCCGCTGTCCGTGCGGCACTGATCTGCTCGTCCGTACGCGCCTCGGACCAGGTCCAGGCCGCTCCTGTGATCGCTCCGACCGTCAGCACTCCGAGAATCGACGCGGTGACCTTCGCGGTTCGTCGCGACCACCGCCCAGGACGCCTCATGCGACGAACTCCACGTTCGACACGAGCCAGGACTCGTCGATGTGTTCCAGGCTGATCTTCATGCGATACGTCCTTTCCTCCCCATCGGGAGCTTCCGTGTTCTTCACGGTGGACGTCACTGCCGCCAACACCGTCGCGGCGTTCTCGTCCGACGTGACGACGCCTGCTTCGTTCACCTGTCCCGTCGAGTCGACCTGCCCGTCACCGAGCACCTCCTCGAAACTGCCGGACACATCGGAGAATTGGTTCCGAAAATCACCCGTCGTCGATGCCAGAATGCGGTCCAGGTCGTCACGAGCGGACGAATATCGAAGCGTGACGAGATTGACCGCAGCGGCGCGGGCAGTGCTGAGCACCGCGTCGTTGCGAGCGGTGACCTCACGACCGTCGCGGCTCTGGACGGTGAACACCGCCGCCGCGGCCACTGCACTCACGAACAGTACGAGCAACACCGCGCACAGCGCGGTCAGCCGTCGGCCGGCGCCGTTGCCTGCGGTGGACGTGCTCTCTGCACTCGAATCCTCCACCGGCTCATCCTGTGTCGCTACTTCCTCAGTGGGGTCAACCACAGATCCTGCCATGTTCGAAGCTCCTTTCCATTGTTCGTGTCGTCGACGCCGGAGAGCGTGTACATCTTTCCGTCGGGAGCGAAGAAGTTGCCCGTGGACGGGTCGTACGGCACCGATTCACCCGTGTCACGGAACCCCAACATTCCCTCCTCCGCTTCGGTCGTGGGTTCCGTTGCGGCCGGTACCGACTCGGCAACGGGCGCAGCCGGAGCGATCGGAGCGACCACGGGCGCAGGCACGGTCTGGCCGGGGCCGGTGGCACCGTTCGGGCGTGCCAACATCTCGGCCCAGGTCGAGGGCAGCCCGCGGGGGCAATTGGCCACCTCTGCTGTCCGCACCGACCGATCGGTTGCACACGGCTGGTTTCGCGCACTGCGCACCGCACGCGGATCATCCTGAGGGAGTGTGCAATACGCATTGGTGTCGGGGTCCATGGGCGAGGTGTCGGACGGGTCGCGGCGCTCGATACCACCGAACCCCTCCGTGCAGGGTGCGGGCCGCTGTGTACTGCCGAGCTTGACATCCAGTGGACCCTGACCCCGATCGGGATCTCCCCCGAGCGGGAATTCGCGGAACACGTTGCCCACAGCCGAGGACAGTGCCGGGTAGACGACCAGAACGTGTTCGATCCCGGGGAGATTGACCTGCGCAACCTGACCGACGGTCTGCAGGTTCGCCAGCATCATCGGTAGGGCCGGCTGGAGTTGGGTGAACGCAGAGCTCACCGTGTCGGCAAAGCCGGGACCGACGTCGAGGGTGTCGCGGATCTGCGCGTCGTTCGCCACCAACTGCTCGGAGAACCCGTTCAGATCCGACACCGAGGACAGCGTCTGTGGGCGAACGTCGATGCCGGTGTCCAGCAACGGTTCCGAGTCCTCGATCAGGCGAACCGTGGGATCGACGTTCGCCAACGCGAGTGAGACCAACGACTGCGACGAGTCGAGCAGCCGCGCCAGATCCGGCCCGAGACCGTTGAAGGCGTCGAACGATTCGTCGATCGTCGTACGCAGGTCTTCGCCGGGAACCGACGCCAGTAGAGCCTGGGCGTTGGACAGCAGCGTTCCCGTCGAGGTCGGCACCGACGTCGAGTCGACCGAGACTTCGGATCCGTCCACCAGGAACGGGCCGTCCTCCGATTCCGGTGTGAAATCCACATACTGCTCGCCGATGGCGGAGACGCTCTTGACGGCGGCTGCAGACGACGCCGGGATCGAATACTCCGAGTCGATCTGGAGCTCGGCAACCACATCGGTCGGCGTGACCGAGACGCTGCGGACCAACCCGACGTCGATGCCGCGATACGTCACGATCGCGTTCTCGTACAGCCCCGCCGCATCGACGAAATGGGCCTCGACGGTATAGGTCCCGATCCCGGTGACCCGTTTGAGTCCGAGGTAGTTGTAGGTGACGTACGACAGGCTCACCACGGTCAGGACCAGAAACACCACCAACTGGGCACGAACGAACTTGGTCATCGCGGTTCCCCTCCGCCCACGGGAGCGAGCAACGGGTCGACGGCACCGGTGGCCGTTCGTATTCCGAGCAACGAGGCCGGGTCGGGAATGCTGCCGAGTACGTCGTTCTGCAGAGTCGGAA
The DNA here is from genome assembly GCF_040636045.1 of Rhodococcus sp. NPDC006774. Classification (NCBI taxonomy): domain Bacteria; kingdom Bacillati; phylum Actinomycetota; class Actinomycetes; order Mycobacteriales; family Nocardiaceae; genus Rhodococcus; species Rhodococcus sp. NPDC006774. Next base: position 171,810 of record NZ_JBEYIW010000011.1, read on the forward strand.
TCGAGATGTCGAGATTCATGAACAGGTTGATGTAGTCACCGCGAATCGTGTTGGCGGCCGTCGTGACCGGGAACGGAATCGTGCCTGCAATGATCAACGAATTGGCCAGTGTGGAGCCGGTCGCAGCCAGTTCGGTCAACGTGGGAGCCAGGTTGGCCAGGTTGGCGGTCAGATCGTCCTTGCTCGCGTCGAGTGCCTCGTTCGCCACTGCGGCCGCCGATCCCACCGACCCGAGCATGTCGCGCAGCAACTGCTGCTGGTCGTCGAGCACCTCGAGCGCCGGTTGTATCGACGTCACCGCCCGGTCGATGGTGCCCGTCTGAGAAGCGAGTTCACCGCTGAGCCGGTCGAGTGAGTCGATCGCTCTGACGATGTCCTGACGCTGCGAATCGAGACCGTCGACGAAGGTGGCCACCCGGCCGAAGAGAGCGTTGATCTCTTCCTCGTTGCCACCGAGCGCAGCGTTGGATTCTCGGGTGATCGTTCTGATCTGCTGCAGTCCACCACCGTTGAGCAACAGCGAGAGCGTGGACAGCACCGCTTCGGTTTCCGGAAAGCGGCTGGTCCGCGACAGCGGGATGACGTCACCGTCGCGCAGCTGCCCGACGGTCTCCTGCCCCGCCGGCGTGGCGAGCTCCAGGTACTGCGCACCGAGCAGGCTCTTCTGCGCCAGCGTCGCCGTGGAGTTCGAGCCGAGGTGCGCATCCTGCCGAAGATCGACGGTCAGTACTGCGATCGAGGAATCGACCCGAACCGATCGAACGGTTCCGATCGTGACGTTGCCCGCCTTCACCTCGGAGTTACCGACCAGGTTCTGCACGTCCGCCATCTCGACCTCGATCGTGAACACCGGCTCTCCCCCGGTCGAGTTGCCGGGAAGCGCAAAGGAATTGAGGCCGTCGAACGAGCATCCCGTGACCGCCCCCATGGCAGCCAGTGTTGCCGCAGCGGCGACGCCGCGTACACGCGTGTTCATCAGCGTTCACCTTCTTCGGGGCTGTCCGCGGCCGGTGCCGGTGGAGCCGCGTACGCAGCCACACCACCGAGTTGAGCTGCGATGTCGGCACATTGATTCTGGGGTGCTCCCACGGTCGTGAGCAGTCCGCAGATGAAGTTGAGCGGGTCGACCCGATCCGGCACCGCCAATGCCCCGGTCAGTGAATTGGCCGACGGATCCCAGATGTTGTACAGGTTGGACAATGCTGTCGGTGCCACGTGCAGCAGCTCGGCGATGTCGTCCTCACGATTGACCAGAAGCTGTGTGATGTCGACCAACTGGGTGACATCGGTACTCAACTGGTCCTTGTTGTCCGCCACGAACGTGCGCACCTGCTCCATCGCCGGAACCAGCTCCTGCAGTGCTGCATCGAATTCGGTTCTGTTGTTGTTCAACAGAGTCGACAGGTCCGCCAACTGCCGAACGAAACGATCGACTTGTTCGTCGTTGGCCGAGAGCGCGGAGACGAAAGCCTGCAGATTGCGGACCGTAGCGAAGATGTCCTCGCCGCTGTCGTTCAACGTGGTCGTCGCCTCGGACAGGCTTCGCACCGTTTCTCCCAGTGTGGAGCCGTTGCCGGACAGCGCGTCTGCCGACGAGGCCAGCAGCTCGTTGACCGAACCGTCCGCGTTGAGACCTTCCGGGCCGAGATCTGCCGTCAACTGCGAGAGCTGGTCCTTCAGTTGGTCGAACTCCACCGGAACAGCGGTGCGCTCGACGGGAATGGCGGCGCCGTCGCTCAACGTCGGCCCACCCGAATACGTCGGAGCCAGTTGAACGTAACGTCCTGTCACGAGCGTCGGGGCGACGATCGCTGCGCTCGCATCGGCGGGCACGTCGTACGCGCTGTCGAACGTCAGGTGCACACGAACGGTTGCGCCCTGGGGAGTGATCGCGTCGACAGTTCCGACCGGGACACCGGCTATGGTGACCGGGTCTCCCTCGTACAGCCCGACCGAGTTGGTGAAATCGGCGGTGACGCTGATCTTCGACATATGTCCCACGGCCACGATCGCCACCGATGCGAGTAGAGCGCACACGACCAGACCTATCACGAGAGGTCCGGTGGCGGGCATCCATCGACTCGCGCGCTTCATCGCTCTCCTCCGAAGCTGTTGGGGAGCTGACCACGTAGATCGGTGGGGACGAGGTTCTGGATGATCACCTGGAAGTAGGGACCGGACGCCACCGACTCGCCCAGTTGCCGTACGAACGGGGCAGCCCTGGTCAAGCTCTGGTTCAGGTTGTCGTAGTTGTTCTGCAGTAGCTGCGCGATCTTGTTCAGCTGGTCGAGTGTCGGCCCGATCTGCTCACGGTTCTCCGACACGGTCGCCGTCAACTGTGCCGATACCGATCGAATGTTCAGTAGCAGCGAGTGCACGGTGTCCGACCGCTCGTTCAACGAGGTGAACAATGCTTGGCCATCGGTGAAGAGTTGCGAGAGTTGAGTATTGCGCTCGGCGAGTACGCCGGTCACTCCGTCGGCGTGCTCGAACAGTGAGTGCAGCTCGTCGTTTCGGGACGAGACCGTCTGCGAGAGCCGGTTCACGCCCTCGAGTGATCCGCGCAGATCGGCGGGCAGTCGATCGAAGACCTGACCGGCGGTGTCCAAGGTTCCCGACAGGTCCGGCACATCGGTGTCCGTGACCGTTCGGGTCAGATCCGACAACGAGGTACTGACGTCGAAGCTGGCGCGCGTGCGCTCACGTGGAATGGTCGAGCCCGGCCGCAGCACGTCGGAACCGGCCGGCTCCAGATCGAGATAGCGTCGTCCCAGCGCGGTCTGGACCTTGATGGCGGCCTCGGTTCGGTCGCCGAGAACCACGTCGGTCGTCGTCGCCGAGAACTCGACCTCGACGACGCCGTCGTCGAGTCCGATGTCGGATACCTTTCCGACCTTGACACCGCTGATCTGCACGTCGTCTCCCGTGTGCAGACCCGAGGCATCGACGAACTCCGCTGTGTAGGTGTTGCTTCCGTTCAGGAACTGGAGCGAGTCGAAGTTGAAGGCAACGACGAGCGCGAGAACTATGCCCACTGTTCCTGCGATCCCGATGGGGACCGGGTTCCTGTCTCGGAACGGCTTCATTGCTGGTACCCCTCGATCATTGCTGGCACCTCTGCGTCGGCGATACGGCCATGGGGGTGGTGAGCTGGTCACTGAACTTGATTGCCACACCGCAGAGGTAGAAGTTGAAGAAGCTGCCGTAGGTGCCACGGCCGAGCAACTTGTACGCCTGGGGAAGCTGGCCGAGCACCATGTTCAACGTGTCGCTACTGGCGTTCAAGTTCGACGACAATGCGCCCAGCTGCGTGATGTCCTGTTGCAGAGAGGGTCTGGATTCAATCAGGACGGACGACAGCGTCGCGGTCACCGCATCGACGTTCGTGATCGCGTCTGTCACGCGCACCCGGTCATCGGACAGTCCTGTGACTATCTTCTGCAGTCGATCGATCATCGACGAGAACTGTCCGCGCCTGCTGTCGACGGTGACCAACACGTTGTTCAGGTTCGTGATCACTCGGCCGATCACCTCGTCCTTGTCCGCCAAGGTTCCGGTGAGCGAACCGATCTGCTGCACCAACGAACCGATGACCTGCGACTGTCCGTTGAGCACTTGGACGAGTGAGGACGTGAACATGTTCGTGTCCTCGGGACTGAGCCCCTGCAGCAGCGGCTTGAAGCCGTTGACGAGTTCGTCCAGATCGAGGGCCGCCTGGGTCTTGTCCAGGGGCACCGTCGATTCGTCGGGAAGGGCGTCGAGACTGCCTGGGCCCTGGGACACTTCGAGGTATCGATCACCGATGAGATTCTTGAACTTGATCGCCAGTGTGGTGCCCGAGGTCAAGACGATCGCGCGGTCCACCGTGAACGAGACCTTGCTGACGACGTTCGAGCCGTCCATCGCGAGGTCGACCGAATTCACCTTGCCCACCGGGACCCCGGCGAGCTTGACGTCCTCGCCCGACACGATTCCCGACGCGTCCGCGAACACCCCCACGAACGTCCGAGTCGGTCCGAATCTCATGTTTCCGACCACCGTTGCCAGAAGCGCGGTCGTGAGCGCCGTGATGATCATGAACACGATCAACTTCAGGCCCGGAGCTCTGGCGGTCATCGGCCGAAGATGAAGGTCGGCCCGTACAACAGTTTCAGCAACGGGGAGTCGGCGAGTTCACCGGCGGTGAACTCTCGTGTGTAGGCCTCGCTGCCGTCGTGGAACTGCACGTGCGGAGGCAGTGGATCGCTGTAGTCGACGGGAGTGCTCCGGCAGTTGGGTCCGTCGTCGAGACCGACCAGAGGCAGGTTGTTCGGGTAGGTGTACTCGGGCTGGCCGACGATGATGGTGGACTGCACGTTCAGTCCCGGCTTCGTTCCACCGATCACCTGCTCGAGCCGCGGAACGTTCTGGCTCATACCTTGGAAGAAGCACACGGTCTGTGGTGAGTACCTCGCCAACAGAGCCGTGGTCGGCCTCAGTGCGGACAGTGCTGAGATCATCGGTTCCTTTACGTTCCGGAAGAAGTCGTCGCCCGTGTTGCCCAATGCGGTGAAGCTGACCAGGAATGCAGTGAGCTGCGCCTGCTTGTCGACCACGGTGTCGCTGCTCGTGCTGACATTCGCAGCGAGAGAGAGGAATTCGGGTGTTGCGTCGGCGAAGGTATCGAGGTTGTCGGCACTTTTCGGGATGTCGCGTTGCAGTGTGGGGATGCTGCCGTTGAACTGTGCGAGGTACCGGTCGAGATCGGTGAGCAGAGTGCCTGCCTGCTCGCCCCTACCGTCGAGGGCGGTCGCCACTGCACTCAGAGTCGCATTGACCTTCTGCGGGTCCACGACGTCGAGCAACGACACCAGTTTCGCGAACACGTCGTTGACTTCGACGGTGACGGAGCCGCCGTCGATGGTCGACCCCGGACGCAGCGAGGACGGCGACGGGTCGGCCGGCATCTCGAGAGTGACGAACTTGCGACCGAAGACCGTGGTCGGTTCGAGATGCACAGCGACGTTCGACGGGACCTTGCGAAGTTCGTCGGGCGTGATCGCGAGGGTGAGAACGGCGCTCCCGTCCCGATATTCGACTGTGTCGACGGAGCCGATCACCACCCCTCGCAGCTTCACATCCGACCCCGGATCCATGAGAAGGCCGGATCGGTCGAGTTCGAGCGTGATCGCCTCGGTTGTGGTGAACAGACCACGGTAGAACGCAGTGGACAGCCAGGCCAACGCCACCACGGCCACGATCAGCACCGCCCCGAGTACCAGATACACGGACGGGGACACCTGGCCCGCTGGGCGCGTCCGCGTGCGCGTCATCCCGAAATCCGAACGTTGGACGCAGGGCCGCCGAACACGGCGATACCGATCAGGAGGTCGACGAGCATGATGGCGATCAGCGACGTTCGGACCGCGCGCCCCACTGCCACACCGACGCCTGCCGGGCCGCCGCTGGCGTTGTACCCGTGGTAGCAGTGGACCGACATCACGATGAGCGCCATGGCAAGGACTTTCAGCAGCGACCAGAGCACGTCGCTGGGCACGAGGAAGACGTTGAAGTAGTGGGCGTAGGTGCCACTCGACTCACCTGCCAGCACCACGGTGACCAATTGTGTTGCGAGATAACCCATGATGAGCGCGATCGCGTAGAGCGGGATCACCGCCACGAAGCCGGCGATGATGCGCGTCGTCACCAGATACGGCATGGACGGCACCGACATCGATTCGAGTGCGTCGATCTCCTCGCTGACTCGCATGGCACCCAGTTGTGCAGTGAATCCGGCACCGACCGTGGCAGTCAACGCCACTCCGGTCACCACGGGAATGGCCTCGCGGGTATTGATGAATGCCGAGACGAACCCGGCGAGCGCGGCAATGCCCACGTTGCCGAGAGTCTTCGTTCCCTGCTGACCGACCTCGTATCCCGCTGCCGCAGTGAGGAAACCGATGACCACGACGCTTCCGCCGATCACGGCCAGAGCGCCTGTCCCGAGTGAGACCTCGGCGATGAGTCGGACGACTTCCTTGCGATAGTGCACGATGGTGCGTCGGATCCACAGGAAACTGCGGAGATGAAAATGCACCTGCTGACCCAGTCCGACCAAGGCATCCTGGGGCTTTCGCGTCGTGCGCAGTACTCCGCGAGCAAAACGGGATCCGCCTGCTCCGGATTTCGTCAACGAATCGAACACGCTCGGCCTTCCTGACTACTTCAACTGAAGTGAGATGGTCGTGATGATCGAGTTCGCGAGGAACAGCAGCACGAAGCTGAACACGACCGTTTGGTTGACAGCGTCACCGACGCCCTTCGGTCCGCCTTTGGCACGAAGACCCAGGTGGCAGGCAACCAACCCGGCGAGTAGTCCGAACACTGCAGCCTTGAGTTCACTGACGATCAGATCGCCGAAACTGGTGAGCACCGGAATGCTGGTGATGAATTGTCCTGGTGTCGCACCCTGCAGGAACACCGCGAACGTGTAGCCGCCGACCAGCCCGACAGTGGTCACCAGACCGTTCAGGAAGAGAGCCACGACCATGGAGGCGAGTACTCGTGGAACGACGAGGCGATGAACGGGATCGATGCCGAGTACTTCCATCGCGTCGAGTTCCTCGCGAATCTTCCTCGATCCCAGGTCGGCGCAGATGGCGGTTGCACCGGCTCCGGCCACCACCAGCACGGTCACGACCGGTCCGATCTCGCGAACCACGGCCAATCCTGCTCCTGCACCGGAGAAGTCGACAGCGCCGATTTCGGTGAGCAGGAGGTTGATCTGGAAGACCACGATGACGCAGAAGGGAATCGCCATCAACAGAGTCGGGACGATCGAGACACTGGCGATGAACCACGCCTGTTGCACGAATTCACGAAAGTGGAACGGCGGCTTGAACATCAAGCGAAACACGTCGAGCGCGGTCGCGTAGAAGTTACCGATCTGACGTGGGGCTCCGACGGCAGCCTGTTCTATGACGTTTTTTACTTTGCATTCAGAACTCACGACAAGCCGGTCCCCTCTCGATTCCTACGTCGGTTGTCCGCGGACGCATTTCGCTTCCTGCCCGCAGCGCACCCTGCCTGTCCGGCAGCGGCGACGAACCGGCTTCCCCGCGGGCCGCTCGCGCCTGTGAAGCCTGTCACAAGCGTCGGCCGATGTGCAAGGCCTAACGCTCATTAACTTTATTCTTGGATAAATTAAACCTTCGGTCGGTTTCAGGACTCCTGAAGAACGGTGAGCGCCAGCAACTCGGTGACGTGGGCCAGACGATCCTCGTCGGTTCGCTCGAGCCGGACCATGTCGGTCACCACGCGGCGGGCCGCGAAGACACGAACGCGTGCGTCGTTCACGTCGAGTCCCGGCCTCGATCGCATGACTGCCTCGACCCACCGATCGACATCTCGTGCCATCGACTCACGGAGCCGACGAGCGTCTCCGAGAGGCACGTTTCCGGCTTCGGTGATGTAGACCCCGAACAACTCTCGGTTCGCGGCAGCTACTGCGCAATAGCTGCGCACCAGCACCCGCAGCTTCTCGTCGGGCGTCCCAGCCTGCGCCAGAGCCGTGCGCGCACCGTCGGCCACCATCGTCACCGCCCTGAACAGGACGTCGACCAGCAGCTCCGATTTGGACGAGACGTAGTGGTAGACACTCGGACCCGTGATTCCGGCCGCGGCTCCGATGTCGTCCACGGTCACCGCGGCGTAACCGACCCGGTAGAACAGTCCGACGGCCGCGTCCTCGACGGCCGTGACCCTCGACCCGGTCCTGCCCTCATCGGAGCCAGGGCGAGCACCATCGCCGAGAGCCCCGACACCGTCACGGCGCGCCGGAGTCCGGCGAAGGTCGAAGGACAGCAGTGCGAATTCGATGTTCTCGAGCGCTTCTCTGTAGCGGGACAGATCCATGTCCACCGGGTCGGTCGATGGACTGCCCGCAACCGAGAGCATCGCGCAGGCGATCAGATGACAGTTCTCGGGGGAGAGGTCCGCGTACGAGGCGGAGACCGATGCGGTCACGGTATGCACGATCATCGCGTAGCGGCCCTCGATCACACGTCTGTCGTCGGCATCCAGATGTCGAACTTCGCGCTGCACCAGAGTCCAGATCTCACGTCGCTCGAGCGCGACGTCGATCATCGGCGCGACGAGATGGGAGACGTCGCGATCGGCGTACTGCCGCAACACCGACTCGGCGGGTCCGAGGGTCGACACCACCGCCGCCATCAGCAGCTGTTCCTTGGACGAGAAGTGCCGGTACAGAGCAGGTGCCGTGAGATCCACTCGTCGAGCAACTTCCGCGAGTGTCACGTCCTCGTAGCCACGCTGATGGAACAGCTCGGCCGCGACGGCGGTGATCTGTTCTCGTCGCGCCCGCCCGCGCGCCGTGACGGGCCGGGTAGCAGCGTCGTTCCGCGGAGGCATTCTTCTCGTTCCGTGCTTTCGAAGTCAGGTTCGAACAGTGCACCATATCCAGTGCTGCAACATCGGTCGGAACCGTGAATTGTGCCCGGCACATCTATAGTCGGACCATGGCACGAAAAGCGACCGCGAAACTCACCGACGAGGGCGAACTGCCCGAATCGAAATCCGCACGGACTCGCGGCCGCATCCTGGACGCGGCTGCTCATGTGCTCAGCATCAAGGGGTATGCGGGAACGCGGCTGACCGATGTCGCGGAATACGCGGAACTTCAGGCACCGGCCATCTACTACTACTTCCCCTCGCGCGAAGAACTCATCGAGGAAGTGATGTGGGTCGGCATCGCCGACATGCGCCGGCACGTGCTCGCAGTGTTGGACGCGGTCGATCCCGCGTCGAGTCCGATGGACCGCATTCTGGTGGCGGTGGAGGCACACCTGCGACACGAACTCGAGATCTCGGATTACACGACCGCGTCGATTCGCAATGCCGGTCAGCTTCCCGAGTCGATCCGAGCGCGGCAGGTGGCCGAAGAGGCCAAGTACGGCAAGATCTGGCAGAAGCTGTTCAAGGACGCTGCAGACGAGGGCCAGATTCGCGACGACCTCGATGTGAAGATGGCGCGGATGCTCGTCATCGGAGCATTGAACTGGGCGGCCGAATGGTGGAACCCACGCCGGGGCTCCCTCGACACCGTGGTCGCCACCGCCCAGTCCATCGTCTCGGCCGGCTTGTCTCCCAAAACCACGTCGACTGCTGCTGCAGCGCCGCGCAAGACAGCCGCACCGGCACGGCCCCGTCGCCGCTCCGGTCAGACCGCGATCTGACCGGAGCGAGTCGCCGGCCTCGTCACGGTCAGACTTTCGCCGCCGCGATCAGTTTGCGCTTCTCCGCGAACTCCAACGCTGCCGACCAGTCCGTCTTCTTCGAGATGAGCACGCGGTACTTCATGATGTCCGCCTGTCCGTTGACGGTGAGTGCGCCGACGACGGTCTCGCCTTTGCGGTAGAGCGCCACCCACTTGCCGGGGACGTCGACATCACCCTCCACCAGGACAACCTCGTCGGCATCGGTGATTCCGACGAATTGGATGCGGCTGTCGTACCAGTCCGACCAGAAGTACGGGACCGTCGAGTACGGCTTGGCCGCCGCCGGATCCAGTGCGTTTCTGGCCGCAGCAGCACCCTGCTCCGCCGCGCTTGTCCAGTGTTCGAGCCGCTGGTGGCGGTCGAAGAGTGGGTTGCGCCAGTTGGCCACGTCACCGGCTGCGTAGATGCCGGGAATTCCGGTGAACAGCGTCTCGTCGCACAGGACCCCGTTGTCCAGGGTCAATCCCGAGCCTTCGAGCCACCCGGTGGCAGGAACGGTGCCGATGCCGACGATCACCAGTTCTGCCGGGAGCACGGTTCCGTCGGCCAACACGACCCGCTCGACCCGGCCGTTCCCTTCGACGCGGTCCACTCCGACTCCACACCGCAATTCGGTGCCGTTACGGTTGTGCAGCGACGCGATCGCCGGACCCATCGACGGTCCGATCGCGCGCACGAGCGGAGTCGCCAGCGCCTCGACGACGGTGACGGGGATACCACGCTTGTTGGCGTTGGAGGCCACCTCGGACCCGATGAATCCCGCGCCGATGACGACTGTCCGAGCACCCGAATCCAGTGCAGCCCGAACGGCGATCGCATCGTCGATGGTGCGTAGTCCGTGCACTCCGTCGAGATGTTCGGTACCGGACAGAGCTCGCGCCTGGGCCCCGGTCGCGATGATCAGCAGATCGAACGGGATATCCGAATCCCCCACCTGCACAGTTCTTTCCTCGATACTCAACCCGGTGGCCGGGTTGCCGAGCAGCATCGTCACGTCGAGTTCGTCGGCGAAGGTCTCGGGAGTACGAAAGAAGGGGACGTCCGGGCTCGACCCGTCGACACCGGGTTCGAGATATGCCTTGGACAGCGGCGGCCGGTCGTACGGAAGATGTTTCTCGGCACCGATCAGGGTGATCGTGCCTTCGAATCCGGCTTTCCGCGCACTCTCGACCGCTCTGAGTCCGGCCAGCGAGGCACCGACGACAACCAGATGCCTGCTGTCGGCCGACACACCGGTCATGTGACGGTGACCTTGCCGGGGGTGTCCAACACGGTCAGTGCTCGATTCGCAAGGCTTCGGTGGGGCAGCCGGCAATGGCTTCCTCGACCTCGGCCAACTCGTCGGGCTCGATGTCCTCCTTGAGCGCGAGCAGATCACCGGAATCATCCACCTCGAAAAAGGCAGGTGCCAGGGATTCGCAGATGCCCAATCCGGTGCACTTCGTTCGATCGACGACGACCTTCATCGTATTTCCTTTCACTCGGCTCACCGCCCCTCTTCGGGTACGGTCAGCGACCTTCGAATTGTGGTGCTTGCTTACCGACGAACGCGGCGATGGCACCTCGCGCATCGGACGTCCCGCCGGTGATCGCAAGAGCGTCGATTTCGTCGAGCAAGTGCTCGGACAGGGTGTTGGTCGACGATTCGCGAAGTAGTCGGCGCATCTTCCCGAAGGCTCGAGTGGGGCCCGACGCAAGCGATACTGCAAGCGAGAAGGCCGTGTCGGCCAGCCGGTCGGCGTCGACGACCTCGGTCACCAGCCCCCACTCCACCGCCTCTTCGGCTCCTACCCGGTAGTTCTGGAAGAACATCTTCGCGGCACGCCGTGGTCCGACGAGCCGGGGCAGGTACCAGCTTCCGCCCCCGTCGCCGGACAATCCGATCGCTGCGAACGCCGTCGAGAAATGCGCGTTCGGAGCCGCAAGCACGAAGTCGGCGGCGAACACGAAGCCGAGACCGCCGCCGGCAACGGCACCTTGCGCAGCAGTCACGATGGGTACATCGAGCATGCTGAACAGCCGGAACGCTTCGTGGAACGGGCCGGTCATCCGCCGCAGCAGCGGTCCGATCTGCTCGGGGTCGCCGTCGACGAAATAGGTGATGTCGCCGCCGACAGTGAGGTTGGTTCCCGATCCTTCGATGAGCACCGCTCGCACGGTCGGATCCGCCGCGCACCGTCGGGCCACTTCGAGCGTGTCCTCGGCCAGGGCGAGATCGATGGCGTTGCGCTGTTCGGGCCGATCGAGGGTGATGCGCGCAACCGACTGTTCGACGCGATATCGGATGGTCGTCAGCTGCCGTTCGCCCCGCGCTGTTCGATCGACTGCCTCGTGCCAGCGTTGTGAGTCGGTCAGCTGCACCAGTTTCGAGACTTTGCCGTCGACGAAGGTCAGCACGTGTACGAACTCCGCGTCCAGGGTGGCACCCGTCGACCTACCGGTGCCGACATACCTTCCCGCCACGTAGAGCCGTCCGTCCTCGAGCCCGACGAATTCTTCCGGGCGGGCCGCCGCCGAATATTCCTTGGCGATGCCACCCCAGAAATTCCGCCGCATGTCTGCCGCGTCGGAGTAGTCTCCGCCGAGGCCGAACGGGAGCCCCTCCGTTACGTGGCCACGGAAGCTGGGATGCAGGACGTTCTTCAGCACCTCACGGTCACCACTGGCCAACGCCGCATACAGCGCGCGAGCGGTCTCGATCGGTCCGGCCTCCGCCATGATGCCCCTTCGTCGTGGTTGTCGAATTTAATATAAATAAAAATAGCCTCGCCCGTCAAGGCGCTGCTCGACTATCGACTCGGCGAGTTGCCGACGACCGAGACGAAGGAGACGCAACCGCCGGGACGACCACCCAGATTGTGCGTCAGCGCCAGCCTTGGATCGTCCAATTGGCGACGCCCTGCGCGCCCGGAGAACTGCAACCAGCACTCGTAGAGCATCCGCAGCCCGCTGGCACCGACCGGATGCCCGAAGGACTTCAGGCCACCGTCCGGGTTGACGGGAAGGCTGCCGTCGGAGTCGAAATCTCCGGCCAGCATCTCCTTCCAGGCCTGTCCACGGTCACTGAAACCGAGGTCCTCCATCAGGACGATCTCGGTCGGAGTGAAGCAGTCGTGCACCTCCGCCAGCGACAATTCTCGGCGCGGATCCTCGATACCTGCCTGTGCGTAGGCGTCGCGCGCACTGTGGACCACCTCGGGGAAGGTCGTGAAGTCGTAGGCCGGATCCACCGCACCGCGCATCGGCCCCGCAGCCAGCGACAGGCCTTTGACGTACATCGGTGTGTCCGTGTAGTTCAGCGCGTCCTCGGCCCGGACGATCAGCGCGCAGGCAGCCCCGTCGGACACTCCCGAGCAGTCGAAGACACCGAGTCTCCCTGCCACCTTGGCGGCACCTTCGATCTTCGAGCGTTCGACTTCCTTCCGGAACTGAGCCTTCTCGTTCTTCGACCCGTTGACGTGGTTCTTCCACGCCACGTGCGTCATTGCGCTGCGCATGTCGTTCGGATCGACGCCGTACTTCGCGCAGTAGGCAGGATCGAGCAACGAGAACGCCGCCGGCGCCGTGAGTGACAACTCACTGGCTGTGCCGTCCGCAGGCGGATCCGCACGCAGCAAACCCGAGAAGCCCGAGTCCTTGAGCTTCTCGACGCCGACGGCCATCACCGTGTCGTAGGCACCGGAGGCGACCGCGTAACACGCATTGCGGAAGGCCTCGGAGCCGGTGGCGCAATAGTTCTCGACCCGGGTGACGGGTTTGTAGTCGATGCCCAACGGCCTGCTCAACGCCAGTCCGGACTGTCCGGATCCGAGAGTGCCGAGCCAGTACGCGTCGACGTCCACCAGGCTCAGCCGTCCGTCGGCCGGCAGACATTCCTGCACGGCATCGATCACGAGATCGTCGGCAGACTTGTCCCACCGCTCACCGAAGGCGGTGCAGCCCATCCCGACCACCGCAACACGGTCTCGAATCCCATTGCTGGTCATACCGACTCCTCCACTGCGGAACGATCCTCGCTCACCGGTCGCGCCTTCCAGAAATAGTTGTGCACTCCACCCGCGGTGAACAGCCGTCGAAACGACAGCTCGACGCGACTTCCCACCGTCACCGAGGACGCCGCGCCGTCGGCGACCTCCAGTGAGTACCGGCCACCGCCGTCGAAGTCGACGACGGCCTCCACCACCGGAGGCGACGGCGAGAACGCCAGGCGATCGATAGTCGACGTAGCCACCGTCCCGCGCGCACCTCGCCGAGATTCCGGGTGCATGGAGTCGACGCTGCCGCAACCGCGACACACTCTCGCGGGCGGAAGGTGGACGAATCCGCAGCGATCACAACCGGATCCGACGAATGCGAACTTCCATGCCGTCGCGCGCCCCGAGGGCGGCGCGGCCGGTCGATCGGGTTCGGGCCGTCGCGGCGGCTCACGGTCGAGGAGCCCGCGCCACGACAAGTAGGTCAGATACGAGATCCGGTGTCCCCCGCTGCGTTGTTCGGCAACAGGACGTCTCGCACGATGGTTCACGATGCCGGGAAGGACGCGCAGAACCAGAGCATCGCATCCGTCGACCGCGGACAGGACCAGAACGGTCTCCCCCGGCGCAGCCGAGTCCAATACCTCCGCCAGCGCGATCCCCACGTCGGCTGCACCACTGAACCCCAACGTCGACGTGACCGTCGAGACGGTTCCGGAGGCCAACGCGGTCAGCCGCTTTCGGATTCCACTGTTCGGCGAGGTGAGTACGACGTGGTCCGGTGCATCGACCCCCGCGGCAGCGAGCGCCCGGCGCTGCACCTCCGCGATCAACGGGGTGTACTCCTCCTGGCCGTAGCGCTCTTCCCACTGGCTGCCGCCGATCGACGCCGGATCCCGCCAGCGATCGAGGAATTCGAGCGTCGACGACGCCGTGGACAGCAATGCTGCGATTCCGGTGCCCTGTTCGGTGGTCTCGGCGAAGACGAACGCAGCTCCGCCGTCGCCGCCCGACCGCTCGTCCGAGGAACCGGGTCGTCCGGTCCGCACGTCGGACATGACGGCCATACCGCCGGATTCGGCCGCGCACCGCAGTGCGGCCATCGAGGACTTTCCGGTGCCGCCGAAATCCGCGCAGAACACGTCGGAGGGCAAACCCAAGGCAGCATGAACTGCAACGGCATTGGTCTTGTCCGCGTATGCGTGAGACGAGCTCGCGAAGTACACCGTTGCCGGTACGTACTCCGCCGCCGACGCGGCGGAGGCTGCCTCCACGGCGATGGTCGTGCTGTCCTCGTCGAACGAGGCCACCACCCGATCAGCTCCGCCCACTCGGCCACCGATGTCCTCGGGTGCCAGTCGGTAGGTGGGGAGGTACGCGGCGTAGGACACCAACTCGGCAGTCATGTCAGGCCCTCTCGAACATGGCGGCGATTCCCTGGCCGCCGCCGATGCACATGGTCTCGAGTGCGTACCGCCCCCGGCGACGCTGCAGTTCGTTGAGCATCGTCGTCATGATGCGTCCACCGGTGGCACCGATCGGGTGCCCGAGGGAAATACCGGAACCGTTGACGTTGAGTCTGGAATCGACGTCGTCGAGTGTCAGACCCCAGCCGGACAGCACCGCCAGAACCTGTACAGCGAAGGCCTCGTTGATCTCGATCAGATCCAGATCCGCGAAACCCAGGCCGTTCTTGGCGAACAACTTCTGCACTGCGCCGACCGGTCCGATCCCCATCATCGACGGCTCGCATCCGACGGCCGCCCAACTGTGCAGGAAGCCGATGGGCTCGAGACCCAACTCTTCCAACCTGTCCTCGGCCACGACCAGACAGGCACTCGACGCGTCGTTCTGCTGGGCCGCGTTTCCCGCGGTGACCGTTCCCCCGACGATGAGGGGACGCAGGCGAGAGAGAGTCTCCATCGACGAGTCGGGTCGAACCCCCTCGTCCCGGGTGACCGTGATCGGATCACCCTTGCGCTGGGGAACATTCACCGGGACGATCTCGGCGTCGAACGAACCGTCCGCCCACGCTCGAGCGGCGGCGCGGTGACTGCGCACCGCGAACTCGTCTGCCCGCTCGCGGGATATCTCGTACTTCTGCGCCAGATTCTCGGCCGTTTCGATCATTCCGCTGATACGCCCGAACCGCCATTCCGGCTGCGACCGTTCCCGCCCGCGATCGAGCCGGTCGTACAGTGCGAGGTTTCCCGACCGAGAACCCCAGCGAGCCGAGGTGGTGTAGTGCTCGATGTTGCTCATCGACTCCACCCCACCCGCAAGGACGACGTCCGCCGCGCCCGTCTGGATCATCATCGACGCGGTGACCACAGCTTGCAGCCCGCCCCCGCATCGCCGGTCGGTCTGAAAGCCAGGAACTGCCACCGGGAGTCCGGCATCGAGCGCAGCCCATCGTCCGATACACGGGGCTTCGGAGTTGGCATACGACTGCGCGAACGCCACGTCCTCGATCCGTTCGGGATCGACTCCCGACGCAGCCACCACGGCCTGGATCACCGCCGAGGCCAGGTTTTCGGCCGGAACCGGGCGCAGGGCACCGCCGAAGGCACCCACCGGGGTTCTCAGTGGTGCCACGATTGCTGCGCGTCTCATCTGACAGTTCCTCTCGTCAACTGATGTTCTCCTCGAAGAATCGGCTCGGCCGCGGCCGCTAGTTCGCCGCGGTGCACCGGGTCGGCCAGCCTCAGCATTTCCTCGACCCGGCGTTCGAGCGACAACCCCCGAAGGTCGGCAATGCCGTTCTCTGTCACGATGATTGCCGCGTCGGCCCGCGGTGTGCTGACCGGACCGCCGAGTGCGGCCACGATTCTGCTCCGCCCGCGGGCCGACGATGGCAGAGCCACGATCGGTAGTCCGCCACGTGATGCGGCCGCACCGCGCAGGAAGTCCATGGCCCCGCCGACTGCACCGACGTACTTCCCCGCCGCGACCTCGGCATTGACCGCTCCGAACACGTCGACCTCGATGGCCGAGTTGATCGCGGCAAGAGCATGCTGCGCGGACAGTATCGCCGAATCATGGGTGTAGCCGGTCGATCTGACGTTCACGGCGGGGTTTCGATCCACGAAGTCGAAGAGTCGACGCGTACCGGTGACGAACCCCGCGACGGCAATGCCGCGGTCGAGCGACTTGCGTGCTCCGGTGGCCGCCCCCGACTCCATCAATTCCATGGCGGCTTCGTTGAGAACGCCACTGTGGATACCGAGATCGCGTCGACCGTGCAGCTCACGCAGCACTGCCTCGGGTACGGCACCGATCCCGAATTGAAGGGTCGCTCCGTCCTCGATCAACGACGCCACGTTCCGCGCCACTGCGTGCACGACGTCGCTCGCGTGAGCCGACTCCATCTGCGCCGGCTCACGCGAGCTGCGAACGGCCGCGGTCCACTCCCCTGGGCCGAGAGTCCTGGCACCCGCAACCACCGGTGCCCTGTCGTTGATCTCGACGATCACGACGGCGGCCGAATCGATGACGGCCGAGAGGTAGTCGTCGGTCAAGCTCATCGAATGTCGACCGGTCTCGTCGGCAGCCGAGACCTGAACGAACACCACATCGGCCCGCGCCGGACCGGACGTCAACAAGTCCGGAATGCGCGAGTAGTGCACCGGTGCGATCTCGAGCAATCCTGCCTGGTGCAGTGCGGCATTGCTGCCGGTCCCGCAGTACGAGGACAACGAGAGGCCGTCGACCGACTCCGGCTGCAGGATCGACCGAGCCGGGATTCCGACAAAACACCGAACCGGACCGATCTGATGGCGTTGTGCAACAAGACGTTCGGTCAAGGTCTGCGGCTCACCGCACGCCTGACCCCATACGATGCTGTCGCCGGGCCGAACGAATCGCGTGAGATCGAGTGACTGTTCTGCGCCGATCACGCTACCCGGCACTGTTGTTGTTCCATCTGTCGGACGACGGATCGAGCAACTGATTCAGATGGCCGTCGCTGAGCCATACGATGGTCTCCAGTTCCAACGCATCGAGAAACCGAACCCGCCCGGTCCGCAGATCCTCCAGGCGAAGCCGAATGCCGTTGCCGGAGCGGTCGAACGTCACCTCGACTTCGGCGAACTCGCTGCCGACGATGTCGCCGGGCGAGGTATCGCCTGCGTCGGAACTGCCTGTCCCCACCACCGTCATATCAAGAAACCCATTGTGGCAACGGCTTTGTCGTGATCGACGAGCACGACCTTCTTGTAGGCCAGCGCGAAGCCGGTCTCCGTTCGTCGCAGCCGATACGTGGTGCGTCCGCCCCAGATCTCGTTGCCTCGCGTCCTGGACTCGAAGACGATGAAGTTGCACCCTACTTCGACGTCCACCCCGCCCGCCGGATTCCGTCGACCGCCCAGAATCTCGACGTTGGACAGCAGGCGGCGCATGTGCGACGGCGGTGCCTGGGCATACCGCTTTCCGGTACGAACCTGCTTCAGCCGAGTCGAAATACGATTCCTGTTGTCGTAGATGATCGACACACAGGTCAGCGGGTCCGAGTCCATGTCCGAGGCGGGAACCCAGTAGATGGCGTCGTCGGTCCACAGCGCCTCCCACGAGTCGTAATCGTTCTCGTCGGCGAATCGTGCTTCTCGATAGAGGAACTGCTCGACCTCACGAAGATCGGTTCCTGCCGGCACATCGACGAGTCCGTCGGCGATCTCTGCTGTTTTCACTGGTCGGCCTCCATCAGTTTCTTGTAGTGAGCCCAGAAGCCGCGCATCCCGACCTCGTCCGTGGCCGTGCCGATCGTGAACCCGTTCTCGTCGGTCTGCTCGCGATGGATACCGCGACGCACGTCGAGCCACTCCGGTGCGAGCATGCCGACGCCGCGCTGGTTTCGCTCGTACATCTCGGTGTCGTCCGCGAGCAGCATTCCGGCCGGTCCGACGGAGCCGATCGACTGAGAGATCATGCGCTTGTTCAGTTCCGGCGCTCCGGCGAGCTGCACCGCGGTTGCATACTGCACGCACTCGTCCGCGGCGACAGGCTGAATGTTGAAGACCTGGATCTCGGCGATGAACAGGTTGGGGAACACCATGACGTGGGGTGCGCCCTCGACGAGAATTCGTTCGGCATCCTCACCGTGACGGGCCCGGATCGCCTCGACGTAATCCGGTACCCGAGATTCCGTGGTACCGAACCAGCGCATCGGTTCGTCGAACTTGCGGAACTCCGGTCGAAGGTCGTTCTCGCTGTGGCCGTTTCCGAGGTTTCGCGTCACGGCCGTCGACGCATCGCTGTACAGCGCGCCGATCGGCGAGCCGGTCACGCCGAATATCGATCCGTGGACGAATTGCGGGTGATAGCCGTCGGTCTCGTTCTCGGTCAGCAGCTTCCAGTTGGCCTTGGTCTTGTGTTGCAGCCACCCTGCGGTGAGTTCGACCTTTCCCTCGGGCGAGAGATTCGCGAGCCGATCGATCTCACCGGCGGCTCCGCCCAGGTGCTCGACGAGGCTGGGTCCGTCCTGCGCGAAGCTGCCGAACACGAAGCCCTGGTAGGACGCGACTCGTGGGACCTTTCCCATGGTCAGGTCGAGGTTGTTCTTACCGCCGTACCCCTTGTTGTACGGATACCCCAGCAGCTCACCGGTGTTGCGGTACGTCCACCCGTGGTACGGGCAACGGAACGAACTCGAGTTGCCGCGCGCGTCGTCGCACACCAGATTCGCTCGGTGTGCACACCGGTTCAGCAACAGATGCACCTCGCCGTCGCGGTCACGGGTCATGACCACGTCCTGCAGGCCGAGCTTCTTGCGGATGTAGTCGTTGGGCTCGGGAATCTCACTTTCGTGACCCACGAACACCCATGTGGTGTACCAGATCTTGGCAAGTTCCTCGGCGAAGATCTGTTCATCGGTGTAGAGCGATCCGTGCACGCGGGTCGGCTCGATCAATCGGGAGTACTTCGACTCCCCGGACGGACTTCCGGTACCGGTGGTGTCCATCCCTGCGGGGACGACTGCGGTCATACTCCACTTCCTTCCATGGATTGGGCTGCTGCCGCTGTCGCCAGCTGCACCAGTCGAAACTTCTGCACTTTGCCGGTCGGGGTTGTCGGAAGCTCCTCGGCGTCGAGGAAGACGACCTTCTTCGGTACTTTGAATCGCGCCAGATTCGATCGGCACAGCTCGATCAGCTCGGCTGCTGTGACGGTCGAGCCGGGTGCACGAACCACGACGGCACAACCGATCTCGCCCCATCGGTCGTCCAACAGGCCTATCGCGAAGACCTGGCTGATGCCCTCGTGTGCCGCGAGCAGATCCTCGATCTCCTTCGGCATGACCAGCTCGCCGCCGCTCTTGTAGAGCTCCTTGCTGCGCCCGGTCACCTGGAGGTACCCGTCGTCTCGGACCAGGCCGAGGTCGCCCGAGTGGAGCCACCCGCCCCGCAGCGCCGCCGCAGTTTCCTCGGGCTTGTTCCAGTACCCCTTCATCGTCGAGGGACCCGAGGACACCAGTTCGCCTTCGGAGCCGTTCGGCTGCAGTTCACCGGTGAGCGGATCGACGGTGCGATAGACCACCAACGAGTCCGATCCTTCGATGCTGGCCGCGCCGGCGAGTTTGGGCCGGCCGACGGTATCGGATGTGAGGGAGAGCGGGTCCTCGGGCAGCGTGAGTGTCATTGCCCCGCCGCACTCGGTCATGCCGTATCCGGTCACGATCTCGGAGACGCCGAATTCACGTTCGACCTTCTCCCACAGCCACACCGGGGCCGGGGCCGATCCGCACAGGATCGCGGTCAGTGACCGGAGATCGTACTTGTGCCGGTCGGGATGTTCGACGATCGCCACAGCCATCGTCGGCACGCAGAGAATGTCCGTTGCCCCGAATCGTTCGATTCCCGCGAGATAGCCGACGGGGCTGAACGAGGTCTGAGGAACGATGGCACCGCCGACGAACATGACCGACAGTAGACCCTCGACGTAGCCGAACATGTGATAGCACGGTAGCGAGAACAGGATTCGACGTCCGTCCTCGTACGCTCTGGTCAGGGCGGACGCGTACCCGGTGCGCAGCACCGCATCGTGGGTGACGAGTACACCTTTGGGCGAACCTGTGGTCCCCGAGGTGTAGAGCATGTCGCCGATGTCGGTCGGATCCGCACCGTGGCCCACGGCCGCGTCGGCATTCTCGATGCCGAGGTCCGACAGGTCGGCCACGGTCATGGCACTCACGCGTCGAGTACCGCCGGTGTCGAGCACGACGACCGAACGCAGAGCGGGCACCGCGTCGGCGGCCGAATCGGGCCGTGTCGCGAACGACAGCGAATCCCACCCCGGTGCGATCTCGTCGAGCATGGCCACGTAATCGAGCGTCGAGTACGCGTTCATCGTGATCAGCACCCGGCACTCGGACTGCTGCAGAACGTATTCCAGTTCGTTCTGGCGGTACAGATAATTGAAGGGGATGGCGATCGCTCCGACGCGCGCGATCGCGAACTTGAGGGGGACGAACTCGGGGTGGTTGGCCATGAGCAGGCCGACCCGATCACCTCGCTGGACCCCGAGCGAGGCCAGGCCGTCCGCAAGGCGGCGTGACTGTTCGGCCACGTCGGAGTACGAGTACGTGACCTCCTCCGTCAGCACCAACGGACGGTGCCGATAGCGATCGGCGCACTCGTCGAGCCAGCCGTCCAGAGTGCGTGGTGTCCACTCGGGATGCTCGCTCATCAGCGCACTGCGCCGATCCTCGATACCGGTAGTCATGCCAGCCTCACTTTATTCTCCGTTAGATTAATAAATGTACCCGAGCGCAGAGAACCGTTCATCCCTCACCGACCCACGAATTGCGGTCGACGTCTCGCATGAAATGCCTGCACACCCTCGGCGAAGTCCTCGGTGTCGAACAGAACCGCTTGGTTCTCCACTTCCAGATCGAGCCGCGCATCGCGGTCGACGATCCCGCTCGCCAATGTCGCCTTGATCGCCGCCAACGCCAACGGGGGACCTGCTGCCGCGGCGGCCGCATCGGCCAGCGCGGCGTCGAGAGCAGCACCGGGTTCGACGACGGAATCGACCAGACCGAGTTCTCCCGCTTCCGATCCCGAGATGCGCCGCGGGAACATCAGCAACTGCTTCGCTGCTGCGACTCCGATGCGATCGGGCAGGCTGGTGAAGATTCCCATGTCCCCTGCCAGCCCCACCCCGGTGAACGTGGTGCCGAACAGGCTGTCTCGCGCGGCGACCACACGATCGCAGGCCAGCGCCAGCGCCGTGCCCGCCCCGAAGGCCGGGCCCTCCACGGCCGCGATCACCGGCTTACCTCGCCAGAGTGCACGAATCACCCGCTGCGCCGCCTGCGCTCGCGGGCGGGTCAGCTCGGGAGCTTGACGCGCCATCGTCGAGATGTCACCACCCGAGCAGAACGCCCCGCCTGCACCGGTCAACACGATCGCTCGCACCGAGTCGTCGTCCATCGCCGCTTCCACTGCCTCGGCGAGGACTACGCGCAGTGGCATGTCGATCGCGTTCTTCACCCGCGGACGGTTGAGTGTGAGAACTCGGACGCTGTCTCGATCCTCGACCGTCACCAGGGTGTGTTCGTCCGTCGTCACAGTTCGACTCACCGCCCGACGAACGTGGGGGTACGACGCTCGAGCACGGCCGCCAGTCCTTCGAGCGCGTCTGCCGTTCCGGACAGCTCCGATACCGTTCGCGCTTCTTCGGGAAGCTGACCTGCCACGCCTGCACCGATACCGGCCCACACCAACCGCTTGGTCGCGGCCAGCGCGAGAGGGGGCAGCTGCGCCAGACCGAGCGCGAGTTCGTCAACTGCGCTGGGCAACTCGGCGTCGGGGACGACCGACGTCACGATTCCGCAGTCCTTGGCTTCCGCCGCCGACAACACCGAGTTGGTGAGCAAGATTTCCATCGCCTTGCGCAGTCCGACGAGCTGGGTCAACGTCACCGTCACGCCCGCATCCGGTGCCATCCCGACGCGGACCGCGCCGGAGAAGAACTTCGCCGACTCCGTTGCTATCACCAGGTCGGCTGCGCACACCAGGCCGAAACCCCCGCCGCCTGCGGCGTATCCGTGGACCGCGGCGATGACCGGGACTTTCAGCTGAATCAGTGCAGATGTGGCGATCTGCAGCCACGCCGTGGCTTCCCGAAGATATTCCGGTAGGTCGGCTCCCTTGGACTGAAAGGTCTTCACGTCACCGCCGGTGCAGAAGTTCCGGCCTTCCCCGGAGATGACGACGACCTTCACGGTGGGCTCGGAGTGGCACCGGAGAATCGCTGTGTGCAGCGCGACCAGGAACTCGACGTTCATTCCGTTGGACGATTCCGGGCGATTGAGCCGCAGTCGCGCGACGCCCGAATCCTCGACCTCCAGCAGTACCGGACCGGTCTCGATCAATGTGTTGCTCACTGTCATCGAATTCCTCTTCCTCGGGGATGCGTTGGACTACCTGCTGTTGAAGCTGGATACACCGGAGCCCCCGGCCTCGCCGGATATGTGGGCGACAACGGCCTCGCGTTCCATGGCGAGGCCCTCGCTCAGAGATGTCGCGGATCCATCGCACACCAACCGTTTGATGCCCACGAGTGCGTCCCTGCGCTTTTCGGTGAGTCTCCGAACGAAACCGTCGACACCGGAATCGAATTCGTCGGGCTCGAACCCGCGATAGGCAATTCCCCACTCGACTGCATCCCGGCCCGAGAGACGATCGCCGGAGAGGATATGCCCCAGTGCCCGTTGCCTTCCGACGAGTCGAGGTAGCCGCTGCGACCCGCCACCACCGGGGACCTGGCCGAAATTCGAGTGATTGTCCGCGATCTTGGCGTCGTTGCGTACCAGCACTATGTCGGCGGCCTGCATGAACTCGAATCCGCCTGCCATGGCGTAGCCCTCGACGACGGCAATGACCGGCACCTCGACCTCCGAAATCGCGGCGCAGGCCGCGCCGAAGTTGTCGAACAAGGGTTGCAATGCCGCCGGGCCCGACTCCCGCAATCTCTCGACCTCGCCGAAGTCGCCACCGACGCAGAAGTTTCCGCCCCGGCCGCGAACGACGACGACGCAGACATCCGGCCGAGTTCCCAGGGTGCGGATCGCATCCTCCAACTGACGACCAAGCTCGATCGTGATGGCATTCATCTGTTCGGGCCGATTCAGAAAGACTCGTCCGACGCGGCCGTCCACGACGGTGTCGACGACGCTCACATCAATCGACCTCCGCCGACCTCGAGGACACCGCCGGTGATGTAGCTCGACAACTCACTGGCGAGGAAGAGCACTGCATTGGCCACTTCCCGAGGTTCTCCCGCTCGCTTCATCGGGATCGCGGCCTCGCGCTCGGCGAACACCTCGGGCGGCATCGCCTCGGTCATCGCCGTTCGGATCAGCCCGGGCTGTACCGAATTCACCCGCACGTTGTGGTGTGCCAACTCCTTGGCCGCTGCCTTCGTCAGGCCGACGATGCCGGCCTTGGCGGCGCTGTAGTTCGTCTGGCCGGGATTGCCCGACTTCCCGGACAGGGACGAGATGTTGACGATCGACCCGGACTTCTGCTCGCGCATCACGGCCGACGCTGCCCGAACACCGAGCCAGGTACCACGCAGATGCACGGTGATCACAGCATCGAAATTGTCGACCGTCATCTTCTTCAGGGACGCGTCCCGCGTGATTCCTGCGTTGTTGACCATGATGTCGAGGCTGCCGAAATGCTCGACGGCCCTCGCCACCAGGGAGTCGACCGCGGCCTCGTCCGTGACGTCCGCACCGACTCCGATTGCACGGTCACCGAGGGCCACTGCAGCTGCAGTGGCCGCTGCGGCGTCGAGATCCGCCAGGACGACCGACGCACCACCTGCGTGCAGCACCCGAGCGATCTCGAGGCCTATCCCCTGGGCTGCGCCGGTGACGATCGCCGTCCTACCCTGCACCAGGGCCACGTCCACTACGTGCCCGCTCATCCGATGTACCGCACGACGGACTCGATGACGCTCGCCGGCTTGGTGGCACCCTCGACGTTCATCGTCGTCACGAACACCGCCTGCACCGCACCCTCCAGGCTCTGCACACTGTCGATCCGGGCGGAGGCCGAGAGCCGGGCACCGACACGAACCGGGCTGGGAAAACGCACCTTGTTCATTCCGTAGTTCACAGCCATCGAAATGTTGTCGACCCGGTAGAGCTGGTTCAGGAACAGCGGCAGCAGCGACAGCGTGAGCAGGCCGTGGGCGATGGTGCCTCCGAACGGCCCGGACGCAGCTCGCTCGGGATCGACATGGATCCACTGGTGATCGCCGGTTGCATCGGCAAACAGATCGACCCGCTCCTGGTCGACGACCAGCCAGTCGGTGGTTCCGAGATCGCATCCGGCTGCGTCCTTCAGCTCGTGCAACCCCTCGAAGATCTTCATACAGCGCCCCATCTCGTAGGTATAGTATTTGAATTGAATCTAAATTAAAGTAAGCGTCCAGTCAATCGTCGGACGGCAGCGAAGGGGCAAGAATGGATCTCGGATTGGTCGGCGCGCGGGTGCTGGTGACCGGAGGCGCGTCCAACATCGGACGGGGCATCGTCCACGCCTTTGCGGAGGAAGGCTGCCGGATCGTCATCAGCGACATCGACGGCGAGCAGGCGGACAAGGTTGCCGCAGAAGCCCTCGCACTGGGTGCGGAGTCCGCGCTGGTCTGCGCGGGCGACCTGACCGACCCGGACGCCGCCGACGCAGCCGTCGATACGGTCACGAGCAACTGGGGCGGCATCGACGTCCTGGTCAACAACGCGGGGTGGAGCGTGCCGGGGTTCCTGAGCGAGGACACCGATCGCGCACGCTGGCAACGGACCGTCGAGGTGAATTTCTACACCGCGGTAGCAACCACCCAGGCAGCCCTGAAGCCGATGACCGAGGCGGGGTGCGGCTCGATCGTCTTCATTGCCAGCGACGCGGCGTTCGGACAGATTCGCCAGGGGATCTACGGGGCCACCAAAGCGGCGGTGGTCGCGCTGGCCCGAACGACCGCAAAAGAGCAGGGCAGGCACGGAATTCGATCCAACATCGTCTGCCCCGGCCTGGTCATCCCGGACGGACCGGAGGCGGTGGGCAGCGGAAGCCTGTGGTCGGTCGGCCAGGACGCCGTCTTCAACGACAAGCAGATCGAGTATCTACGGAAGGACACTCCCCTACGTCGGCTGACGACCGCCGACGACGTCGCCAAGTCGGTTCTGTGGCTGTCCTCCGAATCCGCCGCCCGCCAGGTGACCGGTCAGATGTTCTCCGTCAGCGGCGGATACACGATGCCATGAGCACGCCGTGAAGCCGAGCAACACCAGAACCTCGTCGCCCACCCGCGATCGCGGCGATGCCACTCGCCAGCGAATATTGACCGCTGCGGCCACGGTGTTGAGCACCAAAGGGTATGCAGCCACCCGATTGTCCGATATCGCCGCCGAGGCCGACGTACGAACTCCCGGCGTCTACTACTACTTCGCGTCTCGGGACGAATTGATCGCCGAGGTCATGCGAGTGGGTCAGCGTCGAGTGCGCGAGCACGTCGAGTCCGCCCTGGCCTCGGTTCCCGATGATGCCGGGCCCCGTGAACGAATCCGGGTTGCGGTCGAGGCGCACCTGCGGGTGGAACTCGAGTTGTCGGAGTTCGCCACGGCGGTCACCCGGAACACCAGCCAGCTGACGGAACAGGTCCGCGGCGCCCAGCAGGCGGAGAGCGACAGGTACCACCGGATGTGGCGCACGCTCCTCGAAACCGCACGCAGCGAGGGCCTGCTCCTACCGGACCTCGACCTCGGGATTGCGCGCATGCTCGTCATCGGGGCACTGAACTGGACGCCGGAGTGGTGGCGCACCTCGACCGACTCGATCGACGTGTTGGTCGCCACTGCGCAAAGCATCGTATGCGCCGGGCTTTTCGGGATCCCCGCAGATCCCGGCGACGGTGGTTCCACTTTTGAGTCTATGTTAAATTCTTGAAATATCGTCAGCAACCAGGAGGACACATGCCCGAGGCCTATATCGTCGACGCCACCCGTACCGCTGTGGGACGCCGCAAAGGAGGTTTCGCACAGTCACATCCGGCCGACATGGCCGCACACGTCATCAAGACACTCGTCGAGCGCAATTCGTTCGATCCCGCCGCGATCGACGACGTGATCCTCGGTTGCCTGGACAACATCGGCTCGCAGGCAGGCGACATCGCCCGGACCGCAGCCCTCGCCGCCGGTCTGCCGGAAACGGTTCCCGGCGTCACGATCGACCGCCAGTGCGGATCCGCCCAGCAGGCAGTACATTTCGCTGCACAGGGCGTCATGAGCGGCACCACCGACCTGATCGTCGCCGGCGGCGTCCAGAAAATGAGCCAGTACCCGATTCTGAGCGCCTTCACCGCCGGCGAGCCCTTCGGCTCCACCGATCCCTGGACCGGTTCCGACGGCTGGGCCGCTCGATACGGCAGCGAAGAGATCTCCCAGTTCCGCGGAGCCGAGATGATCGCCGAGCGCTGGAACATCAGCCGACAGGACAGCGAGGCGTTTGCGCTGCGCAGCCACCAACGCGCGCTTGCTGCCATCGCCGCCGGGCACTTCGAGCGGGAGATCACCCCGTTCGCAGGGATCTCGACGGACGAGGGCCCGCGCGCCGACACCACCCTCGAGAAGATGGCCTCGCTGCAGACTCTCACCCCGGGCGGCACCCTGACTGCCGCTGCCGCAAGCCAGATCTCGGATGGCTCGGCCGCCCTGCTGATCGCCTCGGAGGACGCCGTCGCACAGTACGGCTTCACTCCGCGTGCCCGTATTCACCACATGTCGGTCCTCGGAGCAGACCCCGTGATGATGCTGAGCGCTCCCATTCCGGCAACACAGCACGCCCTCAAGAAGACGGGCATGTCCATCGACGACATCGACGTCGTCGAAATCAACGAGGCATTCGCGCCGGTCGTGCTCGCCTGGTTGGCCGACATCGGTGCCGACCCGGCGAAGGTCAATCCCAACGGCGGCGCGATCGCTCTCGGTCACCCGATCGGCTGCACCGGGGCACGGCTGATGGTCTCGATGCTGCACGAGCTGGAGCGCACCGGCGGACGCTACGGCCTGCAGACCATGTGCGAGGGCGGCGGCCAGGCCAACGTCACCATCATCGAAAGGCTCTGACATGGATCGTCAGCTCTACACCGAGGATCACGAGATCTATCGGGAATCGGTGCGCGACTTCCTCGCTCGCGAGGTCGAGCCGCACAAGGACAAGTGGGACGAGGCCCGGTGGATCGACCGCGAGGTCTTCGCGAAGGCCGCCTCGCAGGGCTTGTACGGAATCCAGATCCCCGAGCAGTACGGCGGTTCCGGCGAGACCGACTATCGATACCGCATGGTCGTGTGCGAAGAAGTCGCCCGCATCAACGCACTGTCGTTCGGCCTCACCGTCGCTCTGCAGGACGACCTGTTCCTGGCGTACCTGCTCGATCTGACGACCGACGATCAGAAGCAGCGGTGGCTGCCCTCGATCGCCTCCGGTGAGAAGATCGGCGCGCTGGCGATGACCGAGCCGGGAACCGGAAGCGATCTGCGTGGCATCAAGACTTCTGCCCGACGCGAGGGCAACGAGTACATCCTCAACGGCCAGAAGACGTTCATCTCCAGCGGAATCATGGCCGATCTGCTCGTCGTCGCTGTGCGTACCAACCCCGAGGGCGGCTCGCGTGGCTTCAGCCTCTTCGTCGTCGAACGGGACACACCGGGTTTCGAGCGGGGCCGCAAGCTCGACAAGATCGGCCTCCCCGGCCAGGACACCGCGGAACTGTTCTTCGAGGATGCGCGTGTTCCGGCGAGCAACCTTCTCGGTGAGGAGGGGCTCGGACTGCAGTATCTGATGGGCCACCTCCCGAGGGAGCGGCTCGGGGTCACCGCCATGGCGCTGGCCACCACCCGGGCGATCTTCGACATCACCGTGGCGTACTGCAAGGACCGCAAGGCATTCGGCAAGCCGATCTCGACCTTCCAGCACATTCAGTTCGAGCTGGCCGAGATGTCGACCGAGATCGACATCGCCGAGGCCTACGTCGATCGCTCTGTGCGCGCGTACAACGACGGCACCCTCAGTGACGTCGATGCAGCCAAGGGCAAGTGGTTCGTGAGCGAACTGCAGAAGCGGGTCATCGATCGGTGCCTGCAGTTGCACGGCGGGTACGGATTCATGAACGAATACGCCGTCGGAAAAGCGTACGTGGACACTCGCATCCAGACGATCTACGGCGGCACCACCGAAATCATGAAGCAGATCATCGGTCGCGACCTGATCGCATGAAAGACAACGGTGACGCTCGAGTGCACAGATCCTCGGGCGTCACCGTTCTCGACCACCTCGTCGGGTATCGAGCCGACGAGACCACGGACCTCGGACGGAGTGGAATGTCCCTCAGCGGCCATCGAAGGCGATCGGTGCTCATCGCACCGGCATCCGACGAACGCAAAGCGCTCAAAGCCCTGCACTCGGACGCGGACGAGGTCGTTCTCGATCTCGAGGATGCCGTGGTGCCGGCGCAGAAGCAGATGGCTCGCGATACGGCAGTGCGTCTGGCCGACGAGCATGCGGCCGGGCGCACCGTGTCGGTACGCATCAATGCGCCCGACTCTCCCTGGTACGCGGACGACGTGGCTGCTGTGTCGCAGTGCGCTCACCTCACCGGCATCGTCCTTCCGAAGGTCCACTCGCGCAGGGACATCGAGGATGTCGACCGGGCTCTCGAGCACAACTCAGGACTGCGGATTCAAGCCCTGTTGGAGACACCCGAGGGGATTCTGAACGCGCGCGAGATCTGCGCCGCTTCGGAGCGACTGAGTGCGGTGATCATCGGTTACGCGGACCTCGGCGCAGCGATCGGACGATCCCCCGCGGACATCCGACAGTGGATCTCCATCCAAGATCGGGTTCTGCTCGCGGCCCGCGCGGCAGGGGTGGCTGCCATCGACGGCCCGGCCCTCGGGATCGCCGACGACGAGAAGTTCCGGAGTGCGGTGACGTGGTCGGCCCAGCTGGGCTTCGACGGCAAATGGGTCATCCATCCGGCACAGATCGCCACGGTGACAACGGCGTTCACACCCACTGCCGAACAGGTGGAGCACGCTCGGCGCGTCGTCGAATCACTCGCGGTTGCCGAGGACGCGGGTGCGGGCGCGGCGTTGCTGGACGGACAGATGCTGGACGAGGCCGTTGCTGTAGCAGCCCGTCGCGTACTGGCGCAGGCCGGTCGGCGATGAGCGAGAACACCGTACGGTCCCCCGTCCTGGTCGGTGGCCCGTACTTCGACGAACTGTCGGTCGGCCACGTGTTCGACACGGCCCCGACGGTGACCTTCACCGACGGAATGGCCGCAGTTCATCAATCGATACTCGGGATTCGGCTCCGCCTACCACTCGATGCCGGTCTGTCTCGACGCGTCGCCGGCCACGGCGGAACCCTGGTGAACCCGGCGCTGGTCTGCGACGTCGCCATCGGCCAATCCACTACGGCCACACATCATGTGAAGGCAAATCTCTTCTATCGGGGTCTGCGCTTCTACACGCTCCCACGAATCGGCGATTCCCTCACCACGGTCACCACCGTCACCGGCCTACGCGAGAACTCACCGAAGCCAGGACGTCGATCGACCGGGCTGGCAGCGCTGCACATGAAGTCCACCGATCAGCGCGGGCGTACCGTCTTGGATTTCCATCGATGCGCCATGCTGCCGATCGGCGACGACCCCGACGAAGGACGAGTGCGTCACGACGACACTCTCGAGCCCACCGCACCTGCCGTTACCAAGGAGGGCGACGCCATCGTCGGCGGGCTCGACCTCCCGACGTTCCGGACAGGAGCGAAGGGACCGCACTTCTCGCCGGAGCTCGCGGGCGTGACATTCGAATGCAGCGCCGACGTCGTCACCAGCGCAACGGAACTGGCGCGTTTGAGTCTCAATATCGCAGCAACACACCATGATCAGCGCTCGGGCCCGCTCGGACGGCTGGTGTACGGAGGTCACACCATCGGCCTCGCGCTGGCTCAGGCCACGCGGGCACTGCCGAACATCGTCACCGTTCTGGGCTGGGAATCGTGCGATCACCTCGCACCCGTCCGCGAGAACGACACCCTGACCAGCACCGTATTCGTCGAAGGCGCCGAACCGCTGAGCGAGGGCGGGATCCTGCACCTTCGCTCGGTCGTGCACTCGGTCGGCGACGGGGACTCCACCGACGTACTCGACTGGCGCTTCTCCGCCCTGATGGCCTGATCGCCCGCATTCCTGCCTTGCCTACCTGACAACGATCGAGAGGAAACCATGAGCGCCCTATCTCAAGACGAGGCAATGATCGTCGATGCCGTTCGAGCGTGGGTGGACAAAGAGGTGCTTCCTGTCGTCCACGTGCTCGAGCACTCGAACACGTACCCCGAAGCGCTCATCGAGCAGATGAAGGAAATGGGGATCTACGGACTCGCGATTCCCGAACCGTACGGTGAAGCGCCCGTCAGCATGCCCTGTTATGCCAGGGTCACCGAGGAACTGTCCCGAGGCTGGATGAGCCTCGCCGGCGCAATGGGCGGACACACCGTGGTCGCCAAACTGATCCTCGCGTTCGGGACCGAAGAACAGAAGAATCACTACCTGCCTCGGATGGCCACCGGCGAGATCAGAGCCACCATGGCGCTGACCGAACCGGGCGGTGGCTCCGACCTCCAGGCGATGACGACGGTGGCGCGCAAGGACGGCGACGACTTCGTGGTGAACGGATCCAAGACGTGGATCAGCAATGCCCGCCGCTCGCAGCTGATCGCGTTGCTGTGCAAGACCGATCCCACGGCCGAGCCGAAACATCGCGGTATCAGCATCCTGCTCGTCGAACACGGCCCAGGACTGACGGTCTCGCGTGATCTGCCCAAGCTCGGCTACAAGGGTGTCGAGAGCTGCGAGCTGACGTTCGAGGACTTCCGCGTACCGGTGTCCGCCGTACTCGGCGGGGCGGAGGGCAAAGGCTTCGCGCAGATGATGAAGGGCCTCGAGACCGGCCGAATCCAGGTCGCATCACGGGCTTTGGGCGTGGCCGGGGCTGCGCTCGAGTCGGCACTTCGCTACTCGCAGGACCGAGAGAGCTTCGGCAAGC
Source organism: Rhodococcus sp. NPDC006774 (assembly GCF_040636045.1). NCBI lineage: Bacteria > Bacillati > Actinomycetota > Actinomycetes > Mycobacteriales > Nocardiaceae > Rhodococcus > Rhodococcus sp. NPDC006774. The sequence goes on from NZ_JBEYIW010000011.1 coordinate 203,171, forward strand.
CCATCTGGAAGCACCAGTCGATCGGCAACTACCTCGCGAACATGGCCACCAAGCTCACCGCTGCTCGCCAGCTGGTGCTCTACGCCGCCGAGAAGTTCGAGGCAGGCGAACGGTGCGACATGGAAGCCGGCATGGCCAAGCTGTACGCATCGGAGGTCGCCATGGAGATCGCCCTCGACGCTGTTCGCATCCACGGCGGCTACGGATATTCCACCGAGTACGACGTCGAGCGATACTTCCGCGACGCACCGCTGATGATCGTCGGCGAAGGCACCAACGAAATACAGCGAAACGTCATCGTCTCGCAGCTCGTGGCACGCGGTGGCCTGGACAGCTGATGAGTGACGACGCTGCGCGGCTGTGCCTGCACGAGGAAGTGAACAGTCGACACCGCGCTGGGACGGATGTCGCTCGGCCGGACGCCGTCGAACATCAGCACCGTCGCGGAAAGCTCACGGCGCGAGAACGAATCGACCTACTGACCGGCGAGGGCGAGTTCTTCGAGTTCGGCGCGCTGGCCGGGCCGGGGCCGGCGCAACCGGGCAGCCCCACCCTGGTGGCACCGGCCGACGCCATGGTGACCGGCATCGGCTATGTCGACGGCAGAGCAACGGCCATCGCCGCGTTCGATTTCACGGTTCTGGGCGGAAGCACCGGGGCCGTCGGCATGGCCAAGCTGTCGCGATGCGCCGAACGCGCATTGCTGGACCGCATTCCCCTGATAGTGCTGAGCGACAGCGGCGGGCACCGAATGCAGGAAGGTCTCGACTCCCGGCACGCGGCGCTCGGCTCACCGCTGTTTCAGCAGTTCGACGATCTGTCCGGATTGGTACCGATCGTCACCGTCATGATGGGCCCCGGCTTCGGAGTCGGAACGAATCTGGCGGCCCTGTGCGACTTCGTCGTGATGGTCAAAGGCATTTCGACCCTGGGAATGTCCTCGTCACCGTTCGTCGCGGCAGCCACCGGTGAGCACATGACCAACGAGGAGATCGGCGGTGCCGAGGTTCAGGCCGGCCGCGGAGTCGCCGACTTCGCTGCGGAGGACGAGCACGAGGCTATCGACGCAGTCCGCGCGTATCTGAGCTTCCTCCCGTCCAATTCGCTCGAGGCCCCGCCTCGGATCATGGGTGCCCGGTGGCCCGAGGACATCGATCTGGACACTCTCGTTCCGCTGAGCGGACGCCAGGGTTACGACGTGCGGGATGCCGTTCGCGGCATCTGCGACGAGGATTCGATACTGGAGCTACGCGAAACGGCAGCCCCCAACGTGGTGACGGCCTTCGCTCGCGTCGACGGTCGCGCCGTCGGAGTGGTGGCCAATCAGCCCCTGCACCTCGGCGGCGCACTCGACAGTGCCGCCTGCGAGAAGGCGGCACACTTCATCGCGGTGTGCGATGCCTTCGGTCTACCGCTGTTGATCTTGATCGACCTGCCGGGATTCCTGATCGGATCGGCAGCCGAGACAACACAATTGGCCCGGCGCAGCGGCCGTCTGGTGTACGAGCTGGCCGAGGCCACCGTTCCGCGAATCAGCATCGTGGTGCGCAAGGCCTACGGAGCCGCGTACATCGCCATGGGCGGTGGGCGCGGGTACTCACCGGATCTGGCTCTGGCATGGCCCACCGCGCAGATCTGCGCGATGCCGGTGGACGGAGCCGTCGACATCGCCTATCGCCGTGACTGGCAATCCGCGGAGGATCCGGCTGCTCGACGGGCGGAGCTGATCGCCGGGTTCGAGAAGAACATCGACCCGTTCCATGCGGCCGACGGATTCGGGCTGGACGACGTCGTACTGCCGTCGCAGTCTCGCCGGTTGATAGCCGAGACACTCTCCCGCGTCGCTGCCCGTCGCCCACCGCGGGTGCCGCACAAACGCAGATCCATCTCCCCGATCTGAGCTCGGCCTCTTCGATCCCGGCTTCGAAACGACTCGGCCGGTGCCGATGCCTTCGTGGAGGCATCGGCACCGGCCGAGTTCGGTTCAGCTCTGGTGAACGAGAGGGAAGCTCTCGATCACACTGTCGGCCACGATCTTTGCCGTTTCAGCGCAGGCCGTGGTTCCGCCGTTGGCGAATTCCTTCACTCCGTCACCCACGTTCCACAGGCCCGTGATCGGTGTCGTGTTCGGTAGATCGAAGCCGGCCACTGCCCGCTGCGGTGGCCAGCCGTCACGAGTGACGTTGACCGAGATCACCCGTGCACGTGAGTCGAAGTTCTCGATCGCGTCACGCAGGTCCTCCATGACCAGTTCGACCTCGGTGTCGGAATCGAAATCGCCGACCGAGGGTTCGGGAATTGCACCACCCACGTACAGGTTCCACCCGTCCGGAGCCATTTCGGGGCAGGTCTCGGTGAAGTTGGCGATGTACGCGAGGCGACGCGATTTCGCGAAGCTCAGCATTCCGGGAACGTCGACGAGGCGCTCCTGGCTGGCGAAGTTCACCGCGATCATCGAGCACGGACGATCGGCCGCACGTACCTGGGCGGCGTAATCCGCACCCACGGCGTCGTCGCCGGTCAGCTTCAGCGTTGCGCTCGGACCGACGTCGCTGATCACCACGCGCGCCTCGACCGTCGTCTCGACTCCACCACGTGTTGCCACGATTCCGCGCACCACGCCGTCCTCGACGAGAATGCGGTCTGCGGACGTCGACAGCCACACCTGCCCGCCGTTGCCTTCGATGGACTCGACCAGCGACTGCCAGACACCGATGGTGCCCTGGGGGTGGAAGCCGAACTTCTTGAACGCACTCTTGCGCGTGAAGTAGGTCAGGAACACCTTCGCAGGGAGCTCGGTGGAGCTGACGGCGAACACCGACGCACACATGTTGCGGAAGATCCCGTGCACACCTTCGTTCTTCGTGTACTTCGAAACCCACTCCGCGGTGGACAGCTCGTCCTCGGGCATGCCGCTGTCGTTGCGGGCAGCACCGAGGCCGCTGACCAGTTTGGCACCCTGTCGGGTCAGTTTGGAGAGCAGGAAGCCCCACCCGCCACCGGTGACGTCGACGTTCTTGCCACCGATGCTGTACAGAATCGGAGGGGACGGCATCCGGATGTCGAATTTCGCCCCGACCTCCGCGAACGTCTCCTCGGTGATGCCACCCAACTCGATGACGATTGCGCCGTTGTTGACCTTGAATCCGTCGATCTCGTCGGTGGATGCGCGTCCGCCGACCTTGTCGAGGGATTCCACCACCAAAGTCCGATACCCTTTGTGCGCCAGCCGAGCTGCGGTGAACAGGCCACCTGCGCCCGCACCGACCACCACGACATCGAACTGCTGTGTTTCCGGTGTACTCATCGTTCTGTGCTCCTCGAGATCAGCTCACCGAAACCAGTTCGGCGCGTTGGCTTTGTGTCGGTACGGGGTGTCAGTACGAGCGCGGCAGCCCCATGGTGGTCTGCGCGACGAAGTTCAGGACCATCTCTTTGCTCACCGGTGCCGTACGCATCAAGCGAGTGACGAACCACAACTCCGCCAAGCCGTATTCGTGGGTGAGTCCGTTTCCACCGTGTGTCTGGATCGACTGGTCCAGCGCCTTCAGAGCGGCCTCGGAGGCCGCGTACTTGGCAATGTTCGCGGCCTCGCCCGACGGCTTGCCTGCATCGAACAACTCGGCACTCTTCGCCGTGGCGAGACGTCCGAGCTCGACGTCGATCTGCGCTGCCGCAAGCGGGTGGGCCACACCCTGATGCGACCCGATCGGAACCGACCAGACCTCCCTGGTCTTGGCGTAGTCGACGGCCTTGTCCAGCGCGTAACGACCGACCCCACCACAGATGGCACCGACCAGAATCCGCTCCGGATTGAGTCCGGCGAACACCTGCTTCAATCCCTGGCCGGCCGCACCGATCAGTGCGTCCGGTCCCACCCGCACGCCGTCGAGGAACACGGTGAACTGCTTGTCGGGCGAGACGATCGCGGTGTCGATCTTCTGCAGGGTCAGGCCGGGAGTATCGGTCGGAACGACGAAGAGCGACAGCGCCTTGCGCTCGCCCGTCGAATGCTCGACGTCCTTGGCCACCACGAGAAGCGCGTCGGCCTCGTCCACCGCCGAGATGTAGTACTTTCCGCCGTTGAGTACCCAGCCGTCGCCGTCGCGCGTCGCTGTCGTCTTCAGAGCATGACTGTTCGAGCCCGCATCGGGTTCGGTCAGTCCGAAGGACATCTTCTTCGATCCGTCGGCCAGCGCCGGCAGCCACTTCTGCTTCATCTCGGTCGACCCGTGCATGTTGACGATGGAGCCGCAGATGGCCGGTGAGATGACCCAGATCAGCAGCGGGAAACCGTGCGCAGCGAGTTCTTCGACGACAACCACGGCCTCGGCCATTCCGCCGCCACCGCCGCCGAATTCCTCGGGTAGATGCACTCCGAGAAGGCCGGATTCTCCCAGTTCCTTCCACAGCTCGTCGATGTTCCCGTTCGCCCGCGCGCGCTCGAGGAAGTACGCGGCACCGTATCGGTCCGCGATCTTGGCGACGCTCTCTCGGATCAGGCGGTGCTCGTCGTTGTCGTTGATCAGACCCTGCACGGCTGGACCGTCCCTTGTTCGTGTGGGTGGCCGGCGCGATCGCACCAGCTCGTTCATAATCTAATATAGATAAAAATATATCGGAGTCAACCGAGTCCTCGCTTCTGCCGCAGACGGCGAAGTCAGAGCAACTCGTGGAACTCGTCGTTCCGAATGCCCTCGACAACCCGGAACTTACGGATCTTGCCGGTCGGAGTCAGCGGTAATTCTTCGGCCAGGAACCACCGACTCGGCACCTTGTACGGCGAAAGGACCGCCCGAGCATGCCGCTCGAGCTGCTCGCGCAAGTCCGCGGCGGCCTCACCGCGAACTCGAACCACCACGGCCACCACCTCACCCAGCCGGGCGTCGGCAAGTCCGATCACGGTGGCGTCCAGAACAGAATCGACGGCCAGCAGCGCCGACTCGATCTCGAGCGGGGAAATGTTCTCCCCTCCCCTGATGATGAGATCCTTGAGCCGACCGGCCAGCGTCAGGTAGCCGCGCGAGTCCATCGAGCCCAGATCGCCGGTGCGCACGAAGCCGTCGCGGTCCAGCGCTCGCGCGGTCGCGTCGGGATCCTTCCAGTACTCCAGGAACTGCAGGTAACCGCGAGCGCAGATTTCACCGACCTCGCCGATCGGCAGCACGTCGCCCGTCACCGGGTCGATCACCTTGCAGTCCACCTGGGCCAACGGGTGTCCGACGGTCGTCAACTGGTCCCGCCGCGAATCGGTCCGCCGGGTCGCGGACAGCACCGGCGATAGTTCTGTCTGCCCGAACACATTCAACACCGCCGATCCGAACACTCTCTCGGCAGATTCGATCATCGCCGAGGGCACTGGTGCGGCCCCGCCGAACATCGTGGTCACGTGCGGTGCGTTGCCCTCCTCACCTCGAACGGATTCGAGGATGGCCCCGAGTACGGCCGGCACGTAGAACAACAGGTCCGCTGATTCACGCCGCGCGGTCTCGATCACCGGAGCCGGGGCGAACTGTTCGATCAGGACCACCGTGCCACCGACCCACACCGGCCCGAGCGTTGCGACCACACACGCCGCGGTGTGGAACATCGGCAGCGGATTGACCGCGACCGATCCCGACTCGATCCCGACGTACTCCATCGTGAGCTTGGCAACGTTGACCAGAGATCGATGAGAGAGCAGCACCCCCTTCGGCTTTCCCGTGGTCCCCGAGGTGTACTGCAGCATGACGGGCGCGAGAGGATCGTGGGGAACGTTGGACAACGTCTCGGCGGCTACCTCGTCCGCCCGCCAGCGAGCGCGCTCGGACAGGCTGATCACGATCAAGTCCGATCGATCCCCCGCGATGCTCGACGCCACCTCGGCCATGTCGTAGTCGCGGCTCGAATCCGCATGGATCAGAACGCGTGCGCCGGAGTGTCCGAGTGCGTAGTCGAGTTCGCCGCGTCGAAGAACCGGGTTCAATGCAACCAGGACGACGCCTGCGAGGGCCGCACCGAACTGAATTATCGGCCACTCGACGTTGTTCGGTGCCCACAGGGCGACGAACTCCCCCGGCTCGGCCAGCTGCCGCAGAGCCGTCGCCACCTTCAGCGCCTCCTCGTACAGTTCGGCGTAGGTCAAGCGAAGCTCCGCACCGTCTCCGTGGCGAGTTCCGATCAGCGCGGTCACCGCGGAGTGAGTGACCGCGCGTTCGGCGAGTACGCCACCCACCGTGTGGTCGACCAGATCCGAGCTCGTGTCTCGTTCCCAGAACGACATGACGAGAGGATCGCGCTCTCGATCGGCCGGGCGAGTCTCCAGTGTTGTCATATGTCCTCCGTTTCGAGCACAGACCAGCGCGCGACTCCTGATCGCGTCCTTGCAGTTTTACATAATATGGATTAAAAATTACGAGAATACGTCGGTGAAGTTCACCGCGAGAACGCCGATCAGGAGAGCAATGCGAATCGGAACCATGATCGACTACTCGGGCGGTTTCCGAGAATCCGCAGCCGAGGTGGCCGAGCTCGAGAAGGTCGGGCTCGACATCATCTTCGTCCCGGAAGCGTATTCCTTCGACGCCGTCAGCCAACTCGGCTACCTTGCTGCCACTACCTCGACGGTGCAGCTCGCGTCGGGCATCATCCAGATCTACACCCGCACACCGTCACTGACAGCAATGACTGCCGCAGGCCTCGACTACGTATCGGACGGCAGATTCGTCCTCGGCCTGGGCGCGTCCGGTCCGCAGGTGGTCGAAGGCTTTCACGGGGTCACCTACGACGCTCCCCTCGCTCGTACCCGAGAAGTGGTGGACATCTGCCGACAGGTGTGGCGACGGGAGCGCGTTCAGCACCAGGGCAAGCACTACCAGATTCCGCTTCCGGCCGACAGGGGAACCGGACTCGGCAAGCCGCTCAAACTCATCAATCATCCGGTGCGAGAGAAGATCCCGATCCTCGTTGCGGCTATCGGGCCGAAGAACGTCGAGCTCACGGCCGAGATCGCCGAAGGCTGGCAACCGATCTTCTTCGCCCCGGAGAAGGCGCACTCGGTGTGGGGCGATGCGCTTGCCGCGGGCAAGGCCAGACGGGATCCGTCGCTGGGCGAGCTCGACATCTATGCCGGACCGACCTTGGCCATCGGTGAGGACGCAGACAAATACCTCGCCGGTGTGAAACCGCATCTGGCGCTGTACATCGGCGGCATGGGAGCGAAGGGCAAGAACTTCTACAACGATCTGGCATGCCGATACGGCTACGCCGCCGAGGCGGCGACGATCCAGGACCTGTATCTCGCGGGGAGAAAGGACGAGGCGGCCGCTGCGGTACCCGACGACCTGGCCCGAGCCGTCAACCTCATCGGACCCGCCGGTTACGTGAAGGAACGAATCGCCGCGTTCGCCGAGGCCGGCGTCACCACACTCAACGTCACCCCGGTCACGAAGGACTCGGCCGAGCGCATTGCCCAGATCGCATTGCTCCGCAACCTGATCGGATGATCTCGGCCCGGTGCCGCTACCGGTCGGCACCGGGCTCACCGATCACGACCGGCAGGCAGGCAAGCAGGGAAGTAACTCTCGGTCAGGCGATCGTGACGCCGACCTGGTCGAGGACGGTTGCCAGGTCCCAATAGTCCTCGTGGCTCGTCAGTCTTCCGTCGTCGCCGTACTCGCAAATCGCCACCCCGAACACCGTGAACTGCTTGCCCGACGCGTCGATCACCTTCCCGTTGCGTAACCGGAGGGGGCCGCCGTAGGTACCGGACCACCGCCACTTTCCGTAGAAGCGGCCATCTGCGGCTCGAATGTCCTCGAACTCGATGAACGAGTCGGGCGCGAACTTCAACATGTACCGATGAAATTTCGAGATTGCCTCACGTCCAACATACTTCGGCTCGAACGCCATGTCGCGGTAGTAGGCTTCGGGTGCAAAGAACTCCACCAAGGCATCGGGGTCGTCGGTCCACGCCTTCGAGAACGCTTGAGTGAACTCCGGGTCGGTAGGATGGGGCGTCATGATCTCTCCTCTGTAGTTGCAAATAATCTATCCTAGATTCGATTATTGTCACGGAATTCGTGACACCCGGTCGACATTTCCGGAAGGACTCGCCATGAAGGCCCTGCTCTGTGACGACGCAGACCTGAACGAGTTGCGCGTGCAGGAGGTCGCCGACCCGCTCCCCGGGCCGCGCCAGGTACTGCTCGACATACGCGCGGCCTCGGTCGACTTCGTCGATACCCTCGTCATGCGGGGGATCTATCAGATTCCCGTGCCTCGTCCGTTCGTTCCGGGGAACAACGTTGCCGGCGTCGTCGTCGAGGTAGGAGATGCGTGCACGCGATTCTCGGTGGGCGATCGCGTACACGGACTGGCATTCGTCGGAGGCTTCGCCGAGCGCATTGCGATATCCGAGGACAAGCTCCGCCCGACCCCCGATGCCCTCCCCTTCGACCTGGCCTGCTTGGCCGGTGTGCCGTACCGGACGGCATACGACGCGATCGTCTCGAAGGGCTCGCTGCGGGAAAGCGAGGACCTGGTGGTCCTGGGAGCCTCGGGTGGCGCGGGCAGCGCTGCCATCCTCATCGGAAAGGCGCTCGGTGCCAGAGTGATTGCCTGCGCGTCCACAGCGGACAAGCTGCAGTTCTGCCGTGATATCGGGGCCGACGAAGTGGTGTCGTATACCGAACCCGGGTTCAAGGACGCTCTCAAGGCCGTGTGCCCACAGGGCGCGGACGTAGTACTGGACATGGTCGGAGGAGACATCACCGAACCTGCGCTTCGGGCAACAGGTTACGGCGGTCGGTTCGTGATCGTGGGATTCGCCGCCGGCGGGCCGGCCCGGGTACCGATGAATCTGGTGCTGCTCAAGGGCTCGTCTATCATCGGATACGAGATCGCCGACTTCGAGAACCGCGAACCCGTTCAGGCCGCCCAGAACCGCGACGCACTGGAAGAACTGCTCGCCTCCGGCCGGATCACCCCGCCCATCACCGGACGCTTCACGCTCGACGACGCCGCCGACGCGGTACGTCTGGTCGCAGGACGCGACAAACTCGGCACCACCATCATCGAAGGAATCTCATGACGAACGACATCCGATCCGTGCTCGATACCCGCCGCTCGTCCGAGCTACCGGACGGCGCCGTCGACACCCTGAATCATCTGATGGCGGTGCGCACGAGTTGCCGCTCGTTCATGCCCGAACCCGTACCACGCCAGACGATTCGGTCGATTCTGGACACCGCTCAGCGGACGGCGTCCTGGTGCAACAGCCAGGCGTGGCAGCTCTCGATCACCAGCGGTGCGGGAACGGACAGGCTACGGAGCGCCCTGACCGCGGCCGCAACGGAGGGCCGCACGGATTCACCGGACATCCCCTTTCCCCGTGAGTACCGGGATGTGCACCGAACGCGTCGTCGCGAGAGCGGTCTGCAGCTCTACAACGCGCTCGGCATCGAACGCGGCGACCACCAGCGACAGATGGAGCAGTCGCTTCGCAACTTCTCGTTCTTCGACGCCCCGCACGTAGCGATCGTGCATTCCGACGAGGCGCTCGGTTCCTACGGAGCCGTCGACTGCGGCGGATACGTCAGCAGCTTCCTGCTTGCGGCGACGGCCCACGGGGTCGGTAGCATCGCACAGGCCGCGCTGGCCATGTACCCGAGCGTGATTCGCGCCGAACTCGGCCTCGCAACCGACCGTACGATCGTCTGCGGAATCTCGTTCGGATACGCCGACACGGACGACCCGACGAACAGCTTCCGAACCAGCCGGGCCGACATCGACGAGGTGGTCGACTGGATCGACTCCTGACGAGGAATCTTGCTCAGACGAGGTTCAGCACCACGATGGCACCACCGATCGTGGTGAACCAGATGCCGAAGGCAATCTTCAGCGCGCGGGGGGCGTGCCGCACCTCCATGAAATCGGCGACGATGAAGTACACCTTGGCGAAGGCCAGCGCGATCACCAGCGCCGACGCAACCCGTGTGTCGGTGCTGCCGAACGGTTGGTGTGTGCCGAGCCAGAACGTCGAGATCGTCAACGCCACCAACAGCACCCATACGATCACCGCCCGCTGCGGGAAGGTCGTGGTCTCGTCGTTCATTCGGCACCCACCAAGTAGACGAGAGTGAAGATGACGATCCACAGCAGATCGACCATGTGCCAGTAGACTGCAGCCGATTCGACGAAGAGACGGTCACGGCTCCACGAGTTGTCGCGTCGCGCGACTCGCCACCATCCCCCGAGAAGCAACGCACCGACCAGCACATGAACCAGGTGAATACCGGTCAGCGCGAAGTAGAAGAGAAAGAACGTGTTCTCGGTCGGCGTATGGCCGGCCCGAATCTCGAGCGTGTACTCGACTGCCTTCAGTCCGGCGAAGGTGACGGCACACAGACCTGCACCACCGAGGTACCGAATTGCCGATGGCCGACGACCGACCCGATGTGCATGCAGCGCGAGTACCACCAGCAGCGAACTGACCAGAAGGACAAGGGTGTTGGCCACGCCGATCGGTTGGTACAGGGCAGCCGATGACCTCACGAACAGACCCTCGTCGCGACGGCGCTCCCACATGAACACGAGGAAGAACCATCCGAAGACCGTCATGTCCCCGAGTACGAACAGCCACAGCCCCGTTTCCGCGGGCAGTCCCGGTGTCTGCGGGCGCGGCACACCTCGCTCGGCCACTACCGATCTGCTGTCGGATTCTTCATCGTCCCAGAGGAATTCGGGCATACGCTCGCTCATGACGATCTCGGAGCCCTCATGAGGAGGACAGTACGGTCTCGTCCCGACGACGTGGGCGGTCCAGCGCGCTGCCGAGTGTGGCGTTGGCCCGCAGGCATGCCCACGTCATCGCACACAAGAAGATGCAGTAGGTCGTCAGTGCGAGCCAGAACACGAAGACGCCGTTCCATGCGAGGGGGCCCGAGTGGAAGAAGAAGGCGAGTGGATCGGGCACGAACGACAGCGCGACGAAGAAGTTCAGATATCCGAGCCACCGCGGGAAGACCGAGCCGTCACTGGTGACGACCGCCAGGCCGATCGAGATGTTCTGCAGGCAGAACAACATGATGCCCGGGAAGAGGATGAGCCATCCCATGTCGTGCAGAAGCAGCACGGTATCGGCGCTCCGGTCGGCCCGGAACGTCGCCAGTGCCCACAGCAGCATGGGCAGTCCGTTGATGAGCAATGTCGCTGTGCCGGTGACCAACTGAGTGAAGGCCAGGACCGGCCTTCTACCCTCGATGCGCAGCATGTGCATGGTCGTCAGTGCGACCAGCGGCGCATAGAGCACGATTCCCAGCGAGGCGATGACGAAGCCCGTACCGGTTCTGACGCTGTTGTCGAGGTAGAAGCTCATGACCTCGGCCTGTGGAGCGCCCGGGCCGATCGGCAGCGGCAGCACCCCCGCGATCGACCAACCGACAAGAGTGACGATCACCGCAGCCGGGCCGCCGAAAGCGCACACCGTGAGCACACGTGGGTTCATTGGATTTGTCTCCGATGGTCTTACCGCACATGGAGGCCGGATTCGATTGTGGATTAGAAACGTAACGTAGGCCGCAGCGAGGAGTCAATGGCCCCTCAGCCCATCGGGGCGAGCATGTAGAAGCCGACGATCATCAGTGTCACCCCGAGGACCCAGACTTCGAGCATCACCCGTGGAATCCGACCGGCATCGCGTAATTCCATGAAGTACCGCATCACGAGCCGGACCTTCGAGCCCGCGATGAGCAGGACGACCACTGTGGCGACCTCCCCGCCGACAGCTCCGTCGGAGAGTACCCACGTGGTGAGGACGGTGGCGGTCATCAACAGCAACCACACGCCGGTGACCGAGGAAACCGGACGTAACGCTTTCACTTCAGAAGGTAGAGCATCGGGAACAGAAAGATCCACAGCAGATCCACCATGTGCCAGTAGATCGCCATGCTCTCGAATCCTGCGGAAGCACCCGCGCGTGCAGCGCGTGTGCGGACGAGCGCGAAGACCGTCAAACCCACTGTGCCACAGAGGACGTGCACCAGGTGGATGCCGGTCAGCGAGTAGTAGTACATCGAGAACTCGCTCGACGCAGGGGTGAATCCGTGCCGCATCTCCCGGGCGTACTCGAAGGCCTTCGAGACTGCGAACACGGCGCCGAGTGCGGCCCCTGCGCCGATCCAGCGCCGCCCCTCCCCGACCCTTCCCGCCCGCAGGGCAAGGAGCGCCTGGACGACGAACCACGAACTCGTCAGCAGAACGAGGGTATTGAGCCCACCCCAGTCGGGAGAGAGGAATTGCCGTCCGGACTCGAACTCCGGAACCGCTGTCGACCGTGCATGCATGAACGATCCGAACAGGAGGGTGAAGATGGCCAGGTCACCACAGATGAGCACCCACACGCCCTCGATACCGGGCAACCGCCCGGATTTCGCACGAGCATGTCCGACGTCGATCACACTCGTGAATCTTCCGCCTGCAGAACGCGCAATGCTCTGTACGCGTACGGACTCACGACGAAGATCATGATGAAGAACATGACGAACACGGCCCAGAAGTTGATCAGGCCATGCCATGCGAAGGGACCCGACTGGAAGAACGGGACCCCGACCAAAGGCACATAGGTCACTGCGGTGAGGAAGCACACCCACGCGACCCAGCTGGGGAACAGAGGCGTCGAGCGTCGATCCCGCAGGATTGCCACTCCCAACGCGACACTCTGCAACGACGAGCAGACGAAGGTCAGGTCGAAGAACAGCCAGCCGTAGTCGTAGAAGAGCGCAATCGTCTCGTCCGACCGAGCGTCGACGCGAAATGCGGCCGTCGCCCAGATGACTGCGGGGGTGAACGTGACGAGCCCGGTCAGCAGTCCGCCCAGCAGTTCGACGCTCGACAGCACGCCCATCGGACCCTCGATGCGGCTCACGATCTTGGAAAGCACTGCGCTCCAGACGAAGTAGAACGGCCCACACATTGCCATCAACACCATCCCGATGCGGATGTCGACGCTGTTCTCGCGGAAGAAGTCTCCGATCTCCCGCGCCGTCAGGCTCTCCGCAGGCGGCGGCCAGAATCCGGCGAACACCGCAAATCCCAGCAGGCCGAGCACCACGTAGGCGGCTCCGGAGTACACGCAGACGCGGAGAATTGTGTAGTCGATGCCGTGGCTCGCAGTGACGGCAGGTGATCGGTCGATCGGACTGACGCCCGGCGGGGTGGTCGGAGTTGCCACAGCATGAGCTCCTTCGAGGTTCGGAGAGGTGGGACACCGCCGAAATTCTCAGAGAATCGAATCTGTATTCAATTCTGATGCCTGATGTTTACGCGGCTATGTCCTGGGTCACATGGAACTTAGCCGAGGCGACCGCCCCTGACAACACTCGAGCGGTCGCACCCCAGCGAGAACGAGTGGTGAGCGAGAAATATAACGGTACGTAAATTTGAGCTACAGTCCCAGGAGAACGTCTACGAGGGGACAATTCCTGATGCAAGATTCGGCAACATCGGCGCTACTGAGTCGCGATGCGGCGGCCGCCGCCATGGGCGTGCGCTACGTGCGATCGGACCACGGTTCGGTGTCGTTCGCGCAGAACACGATTCCTTCCCTCGCCGACGACGTGGGCCGATTCGGACTCCCGATGTTCGGTGTGCTCTTGGATTGCACAGTCGGGTCCGCAGGGTATTGCGCAAGCGAGACGCAACCGATTGCCGTGGTCGCCAGCATGTCGATCGCGCTGACCGGCGCGACGTCCCACTCCGCGGAACTGGTCGCCGACGGTTGGCCAGTCCACGTAGACGACACGACGGGCACAGCGCTCGGCCGCGCAGAAGTTCGGACCGGCGACGGGGTGGTGCTGGCAACCGCGACCGCCCGCGCCGCGAAGGTGGAGCGGTCGATGATCGACGGCATACCGGCCCTATCCCCCGCCGATCTACCTCTCGGTCCGACATCGACCTCCGACAGCGGCGGCCCGGCCGATGTCTACGGCCTGACGGTCGTCGACAGGTCGGCAGGGACAACCACGGCGAGCGTCGAGCCGAAGTCCTGGATGCTCAATCCCTTCGGTTCGGTACAGGGCGGTGTTCTCGTCGGCCTCATGGCTACTGCCACCGAAGTGGCCGCCCGGCCACTTGCCGAACGAGGACAGGGCTTCTATCTCGCCGACGTCGGCGTCGATCTCATCCGCTCCCCCGCGCTGTCCATGGGCGAGTTGATCATCGAGACCACCCTGGTGCGACGGGGTCGCCGATTCTGCCTACTCGATTCGGAGCTGCGCACCGCGGACGGTAAGACCCTCGTACGATCCCACGGCACGATCCTGCTGACCTGACCCTGTTCGGAAGCCGGCTGTCAGCGCCCGCCCAGACTGTCCAGGGTGTGCACGGTGTGCACGGTGTGCACGGTGCCCGAGGAGTACAGCTCCTCGATCTCGGTTGCGTATTTCTCGGAGATCGGCTTGCGCCGCAGCTTGAGCGTCGGGGTCAGCTCGTCACCACCGGCGTCCCAGACCCCACCCAGTATGCGGTGACGTTTGATCTGCTCCACCCGCGAGAGGTTCTCGTTCGCCGCTGCGATCCCATCGGCCACCACCGCCGCGATCCGTTCGTCCTGTGCCAGAGCTTCGCTCGGTATATCGCCGATTCCCAGCCTGGCGGCAAGCGCCGCGGCTGCGTCCGGGTCCAACGTCACCAGTGCCACGTTGAACGGTCTCGCATCGCCGATGACGGCGACGGTGGCGATCAGCGGACACGCGGCCTTCACTGCGTTCTCGATGTTCGCCGGCGACATGTTCTTACCGGCAGCGTTGATCAGAATTTCTTTCTTGCGATCGACGATGCGCACGTACCCGTCCGAATCGATGGTCGCGATGTCCCCGGTGCGCACCCATCCGTCACCGTCGATGGCCGCCACGGTCAGTTCCGGCGCATGCCGGTAACGACCGAAACAGACCGGCCCTCGAACGAGCAGCTCTCCGTCCTCGGCCACCGAGATCTCGTTTCCGGGGAACACCCTTCCGACCGAACCGAGCCGAATAGCGTCCGGCGGGTTCATCGTTCCGATTCCGGTGGTCTCCGTCATGCCCCACACCTCGACGACGGTGATCCCGATGGCAAGGAAGAACTCGAGCGTCGCGGGTGAAATGGGTGCCGAGCCACAAATCGACGCACGCGCCTGATCCAGGCCGATGGCGGCGCGCAGCTGCGACAACACCCGAGCGTCCAACGTCCGCCACTCGGCGGCGTCCTCGGCGGACAAGTCGGGTCCGCCGAGCCGGGCGCGTGAACGCCGGCGCCCCAGTTCGATTGCTCGACGGGTGGTTTCCCGAGCGGAGTCGTCGGTCATGGAATCGACCTTCGCTTCGAGCGCTGCCCGAAATTTCTCCCACACCCGGGGAACCGCGAACCACACCGTGGGCCGCGTGTCGATCAACGCGGGGAGAATGGCCTTGGCGTCCTCGACGTAGGTCACTTGCATGCCGAGGATCGCCATCCAGTACAGACTCGAGACCCGGTCCGCTATGTGCGCGGCAGGCATGAACGAGGTGATTCGATCGCCGAATTCGATGGGGATCACCGCATTCAGGCCGAAGGCCGCAGCAAGGACGTTCGCGTGCGAGATCTCGACGGCCTTGGGATCGCCGGTGGTGCCCGAGGTGTAGACGAGCGTGACGATGTCGTCCGGTTTCGTTGCTTCCCAGCTACTTTCGAAATCGAGGGTAGTGGACTGCATCGTTTCCAGTTCCGCGAAGGTCAAGTCCGCACCTTCGACGGGGCCATCCATCGACACGAGGTGATCGAGCTCGGCTCCGCTGGCCACGACAGTGGAGACCATTCCGCTCTCGCACAGCATGATTCGGGCACCGGAATGACCGAGAACGTACGCTACCTGCGCTGCGGAGGACGTGTTGTACACCGACAGTGTCGTAGCACCCACATGCATTGCGGCAGTGTCCACGAGCGCAAAATCGGGACGGTTGCGCATCATCAGGGCAACGACGTCGCCGCGGCGCACACCGAGCGCATGCAAACCGGAGGCCAATGCCCGCACCCGAGAGTCGTACTCGGCCCACGTCACCGTGACCGCGTCACCCGGGGTACGGAATGCGACGGCACCGGGATCGATCTTCCTGGTCCGCTGAAACGCCTCGCATACCGTCAGCGGCGAACCGATCCCTGTGCTGCTCAACGGCCTTCTCCTGCCGGGCGGATCGCGCGCACGATGGACTTGCGGTGGCCGAGCGTCGGTATGTCCAGCGGTTTGGGATGCCGCGTTCCGAAGTGATCGGACCAGGATCGGTGGGGCCGATGCGGGCGAACGCCCTGAAATGCCAGGTAGGCACCGATTGCCGGCGGCACCACCCGCCGGTAGCCGGCCGACGGGTCGGGCAGCCGATGGAGTGCACGCAGGTCCTCGGAGAACACCGACAGCAGAATGCCGTCAGCGAGGCGCTTCGTGTGACCGGGGAACCACCGCTCCTGCCAATCGAGGAACAGTTGATCGACGATCTTGCGGGCCCCGTCGGTGTGCTCGTAGCCGGCCTCGTAGTCGAAGGTCCAGCGCAAGAACCCCTCCCGCGTCTGCGGGACGTCGAGTCCCATGTATTCGCCGACCTGGCGCCAGAAGTGGAAGCGCGCTTCACGCTCGTTGTCGGTGAAGACGTTCAACCCGAGGTGTTCGACGATGCGATCCGGCTCGAAAGCCAGCGATCCCAGTGTGTACAGCTTGTCGTCGTCGGTGATTCCGAATCGCGAGTGGATCTGCTCCATCCGGTCGATGACCGATCGGCCGTATTCGCTCGAATGCCCGTGATGGAGCATCTCTCCGAAGAAGAGCAACGTGTCGTCGTTGCGTCTGCGTACGTCATGCATCATGTCGCCGGTTCCGGTCCGGTACAGAATTCGCGCAATGGACGGAATTGCCACCTGACGGGCAAAGGCCACGGTGTATGCGGCGTGAGCGAAAACGGCGTCCCCATAACGCACTTCGAGGCTCAGATGAGTGGCTTCCTCATTGCCGACGACCGGGTCGAGTTCCTCGATCCGGCGGCCGACCGCCCGACCCGTCACCCATTTCCGAGACATCAGTGCTGCGCTCGACGCCATGACCGTTCCTCCGCATTCCGTCATCGGCACCAATCAGGAACGGCACCGTTCTCAGTTCACCATGCAACTAGGAACGCCTTCGTGTCAATATTTAATCGACGATCGGACGGATCGAACGAACCAGGAGCGAACGATGACACCCCTCGACTCGGTCGACCCATTGATGGCATTTGCGGTGGCATGGGAGCCGTACGGAGGCGCGTCGGCGGCAGATGTGTTCGTGGAGTTCGGGCTGCACATGGTCGAATATCGACGTCGGCTTGCCGAGCAGCTGAGAAGCCCGAGCACGGAACACCTCGAACCGGCGCTCCGTGAACGCCTCTTGAACTACTCGACGCGACCTCCCGTGCGCTCACGCCGCATCGGCGAATGACAGGGGCTCAGTTTTTCGTCGCGAGGTCTCGATCGTCGAGGAAGACGATCAGACCGACCATCAGCGGCAATCCGGCCCGAGCAGCCGGTCCAGCGCCAAGTCCTTCCACAACGCCAGATCCGGCTCGCTGCTCGGCCTCCGTCGGTCGAACGCGTACGTCAGCGCCACACCGCGCATGCTGGTGTTGAGCAGTTCACGCACCACCGGGTATGCCGGTGCGTCGATGAAGGGCACTCCGAACATCGCATCGGTCGCGGTGCGGACTCGCTTGTTCAATGCGCGTTCCACCGGGACCAGCGCACGGCGGAGTCCGTCGTTGTGCCGAGCCCCGATCCACAGTTCGGTCGCCGCCCAGAAATAGTCCTGCTGGTACGTCGACCACATCGCATCCACCACGGCACAGATCCGTGCGCCGGGTGCGGCGGGCCAATCGACCTGCGCGCCGGCGTCATCGACACGAGCCGACGCCAGGTGCTGAACGGCCGCGACCAACAGCTCGTCCCGCGACGGATACTGGTGCAGCATGCGGCCTCGGCTCACGTCCGCCAGTTCCTGAATCTTCACCGTCGACGCGCCCGCATAGCCGAACTCGACCAGGGCCTGCACTGCGGCATTCAGAATGCGGTTCTGCGTGACGAGGCTGCGTGATTGCATACGTCGAGTGTTGCCGCTGAGTGCGCCCACAGCAAACGCACCACTCGCGAACGTGTCGCAATACTGCCGTGCGCGAGCGTGTCTGGACCATCGAGCCAAAAGCAGTCAGTCTTGACTGTGTGGTGAAATCGATGTTCAATCCAAAGGCACGCACGGGACTCTCCGCAGTCGCCGGCAGACGACCGCGCCTCTTCACAGCCCGCCAGTACTCGAACGAAAGCAGTCACCGATGACCGAACGAAGCTTCGAAGGACGAACCGCAGTGATGTCGGGAGGTAGTCGTGGGATCGGGTTGGCAATCGCCATCGCCATCGCCGAACGCGGCGGAAACGTCGTACTCCTCGCCAAGACGGACACCCCCGATCCCCGCCTTCCCGGCACCGTCCACACTGCGGTCGCCGACATCATCGCCGCCGGCGGCGACGCAGTTGCCGTGGTCGGCGACGTGCGCAAGGACGAGGACATCGCCAAGGCCGCTTCGACGGCAGTGGACCGATTCGGCGGAATCGATATCGTCGTCAACAACGCCAGCGTGCTCAATCTCGCTCCTACGCAGGAGCTTCCGCTCAAGCGGTTCGATCTCATGCAGCAGGTGAACGTCCGTGGCACGTTCGCGTTGACCCAGGCGTGCCTCCCTCACCTCGTCGAGTCACCGAACCCGCACGTTCTCACGCTGTCGCCGCCGCTGAACATGTCACAGAAGTGGCTCGGCGAACATCCGGGCTACATGCTCGCGAAATACGGCATGACGCTCGCGACACTCGGGTTCGCTGCAGAATTTGCACACCTTCCGATTTCGAGCAACTGCCTGTGGCCGCAGAGTACGATCGCCACGGCTGCAGTGGAGAACCTCCTCGGAGGCAAAGCCGGAGTGGCACATTCGCGATCCCCTCGAATCATGGCCGACGCCGCGGTCGCCGTGCTCGATCGCAAACAGGGAGAGATCAACGGTCGAACTCTGATCGACGTCGACGTCCTTGCCGAATCCGGAATCACCGATCTCGGTCCGTACGGCGGGGAAGAACCCATCTCTCTCGACATCTTCGTCGATCCCACGCCCTGACAGCCGATCGGCCCCGCCGAGGTTCTGTACGGGTGGATCCGTTTCACCGGAGCACACACGACGCCAGGCGGGCAACCGATCTCAGATCTCGGTGACCCGTACCCGGTTGTGCGGGTCGCTCTTGGCACGGTACAGGGCCCTGTCGGCGACTTCGGTGAACATCGTGGCCGATTCGACGCGCGTCGTATCGTGCGTGGCCGCGATCCCGATCGAGATCGATACTCCGGCAACCGGGTCCGCCGGATCGGCCGATGCCGCCATGTCGTCGATGGCAGAGGTGATCGCCGCGGCCAGGCCCGTCAGTGCGGCAACCGAGTCACGAGTGGTCACTATCGCGAATTCGTCACCGCCCCAACGACATACCGAATCAGCGGGCTCGGTCACCTGCATCAGCAGACCAGCGATTGTCACGAGAGTCTCGTCACCGGCGTGATGTCCCGAGATGTCGTTGACCCGCTTGAAGGAATCGAGGTCGCAGAACAAGACTCCCACGACCTCGAAAACGTCCGGTCTCGTGGCGTTACGCCGAGTCAGTCGATGTTCGAGATCCGAGAGCCAGACGGGTCGGGCGCTGAGACCGGTGAGCGCGTCGTGGTCGGCTCGGTGACGGATCGCCATGATCTCGTTACGAGCGTCGGTGCGATCGGTGAGCGTGCATACGTACCGGGGTTCGTCGTTCATGCTGTCCACTCGACGGACCGTCACTTCCACCCAGCGGTCCCATGGCATACCGCGAGGATGGTGCAGGCGGAGCTCGCTCGACACCGACACCGCCTTCCCCGGTTCGAGTCGCCCCAGTCGCGCTGCCCATTCCGCCGAACCGATGTCGAGAAGATCGTCCAGGTGCCGCTGATCCAACTCACCGGGTACCGCGTCGGCCAACTGCAGGAAGGCGTCGTTGACGTCGGTCAAGCGAAACTGTGCGTCCAGCAGCACCGTTGCGAGCGGCGACTCCGCGAAGGCCGAGCGGTACAGACTGACCCGATCGGAGGCATGGTTCGCCTCGGACACCCGGTCGAGGGCGATTCCGACTTGAATTGCGAAGAGGTGGAGCAACATCCGCTGTTCGGCGTCGGGAGTGCGGCCGCTCCTGGGCAGGTCGAGGCTGATCACGCCCTGTAGAGTTTCGCCGGTTCGACCCTCGGACCAAATCGGTGCCAGCAGAGCGAACTCCGCCTGCCAGGGCTCGGACGAGTCCGCTTTCGAGGACGAGACGCGATGGTTGTCGCGACCGGACAGACGCTCACGCCACGGGTCGGCACTCGGGACGTCGGGCGGAAGTTCCAGGGCGCGAGAGAAGAACAGTCCGCCCCATCGTTCGCAGGACCCGAGCATCTCACGCCACTGCTCTTCCGACATGCGGCCCCCACGGAGCTCTTCCACTTCGGGTGGGCCGATGACAGCCCTCACTTCCAGATCGCCGTCGTCGCGGCGGACGTTGACCGCGACGGCGTCGAAACCGATCACGTCGATGACAGTGCGAGCAACGATGTGCAAGATGTCGTCGAGGTCTCGACCGCCACCCAGCTGATGCGCAACGTTCATCATCTTCGTGAGCGCGTCCCCGCTGAGGGTGAGTCGTCGAGTCATGCGGTCATTGTCCAGCAGCAACGGTGCGCCGTCTGTTCATTGGCTGCGGATCTCGGGCTTGTTTCCTGCTCGTACACGACGAGGGCACGGACGACACCGAGTATCCGAACAGCCCAAGCACTACACGACCGTCGCCGGGCCCGCTCTTCGCTCGACCGGTCGACGACGGGTCGCGGCGAACACGTCGACCGGGTGCGGCACCCGAAGTCTGCCGTCGGTGCCCGGCACCGAGACCGCATCCAGGTAGGCCCGTACCGGCCCGCG